>NZ_AHMM02000016.1 GCF_000243675.2 Leptospira inadai serovar Lyme str. 10
TATGCAAACGGATACAGCGCAGGAATCAACTACGGAATTCCGGGACAGACAACCGGAATCCAGGGTGGAGTCGGCTACTCGCAGAGAAACGGATGGAATGCGAAGATCGGCTACGGATTTAAGAATGGTGTTAACTTATCCTACGACCATTCCGAATTCGGAGGAGATACATACACCGGCACGTTAGCGAACAACTACGGAGGCGCATTCTTAAACTATAATACGGAAAACGGGTACAGCGGGGGAATCAACGTCACGTCCAACGGTTCTATCTTTGGGAATCCGTTGGGTGCGTTTAGCACTCTTGGTTATGGGAAGCAGGGAGTATATAACGATGTGAGTTACTTCGTGCCTGAGAAGGCGCCTATGACGGAAGCCGAGAGAGAACAGGCTGCGGAGTCTGCCAGGAATAACCTGTTGAATAATATCCTGGGCGGGATCGGGTATGTGGCTGGGAGAGTTGGGGACTTTGCGAAAGGGATTTGGGATGGGATGTTTGGGGATACTTTAATGAATCCGAATTTGACTGTCTTTGATCCAACAAAGAATACGGGGAAACCTCCGGCTGGTTGGGTAGAAGGAGGCGACGGCAAATTCTATCACCCGAATTCTATGGAGGCAGCCGCTCTTTTGATGGGGTACTCCATCAATGATATTAAGTTGACTGGTTCATTAGACCCAATCTATCCAAGCCATGAGAATGCTACGAAGGAAGCTGCGCAAAGTTTAGGGTATTCTGAAAAGGAAATCGAATCTTTAATAAATGGTGTGCGCGTCGTCGATATGCCTGAAGGAGTCTTAGGGCTTATGATAATGTGGGTCAAAGAAAAGTTGGGAGTCGATCCGATGACATCGAATGATCCAAGTTTACAAACTCACTATGGAAAAAAATCTTTTTATCATAATCAGGAAGCGGAGGCTGGGATTGCGCCTGAAATTACCAAGGATAAGATATTAAATCGAATAGAAGATTTACTTAACTTAGCGAGAAAGTATGAATCGAATACGAACGGACTCCGAGGCTCTGAAAATCGTACAATTGCTTTAGAGCTTTTAGGAAATGTTTTGCATACTATTCAAGATTCGTTTTCCGATGCGCATGTCGTGCGAGATCGATCTAAAGGCGGTTTTGGTGAGATTGTGCAATTTCAAATATATACTGGCCAAGATCATAGATTGCATGGAATGGCCGATTATTATCATTCTGAAACATTTGCATTCAGTGCATCGGTAATAGCATCCTATGCCGTCCTAGATATGTATTCATCCGGTAAATCAGTTTCGGATATTGTCCGTTACTTGGACCGACGGGTTTACAATTTATCGACGAAGGCTACCAGCTCTGGAGTATCTGATGAATATAGGAAGTATTAAATTACCGTTAATGATATTAGTATTGATACTTGCAGGGTTCTACTACATTCCTCGGATTAACTTGAGCTGTGTATCAGGAGATTGTTATTCCGGCGAAGGAGTTTATAAGTATAATAACACAGTATATACAGGTAGCTTCGAGAAAGGCTATCGTCATGGATATGGTATTGAAAAGTATCCTGGAGGCTGTACTTACTACGGGTTCTTTGAGGAGGGGCATAAACAATATTATGGCACTTATGTCTGTGATAAGGATAATTACTCCTTTACGACTTTCTGGAATCATAATGGATTTCTTGGCTTTGCAAGCTATATATGCGGTGATACGGTTTATCGGGGGAAATGGTCTGGCGTAGATCATAAAGTAACCATTTGTTATTCCGGAGAATGTGAAGACGGAGTTGGGAAAACGATTCTTCCATTCAAAAAGATAATTCAATCCGGAAGGTTCGTGGAATCCTATTTAGAAGGGTATGGGGAAGAGATTGATGCCTGCACGGGCAAACTTCTTTATAAGGGCAAGTTTATTCATTCTCACCGATGGACTAAAGAACAGGAGGAAGCACATCAACCTGTAAAAGGAATCGATTATTGATCTATCCCCGCAGCAACGATACGCAGGGTGCGAAGCAGTCGCAGCGTTATTATCGAAGAATGATAGATAAAAACAAAGGAGGCGCTGAGACCGGAGCGAACGCGAAGCCCGGAGTAGCGTGACCCTGAACGAAGTGAAGAGGGCTGCCCGTCAGAGGACAGAAGACAGAGGACTGAGGACAGAACATTGATAAGCGGAGTTTCCACGTACTATAGAAAGATTTTTATGCTAAGAGTGGATTTGTCCCCTGAGCCTCTGTATCATTTTTAACTTCGAGCAGCTTCTGTCTAGCGTGAGCAAAGCGAGCGCGTCTGTCCTCTGTCTTCAGTCCTCTGAAAGCGAGCGCGTCTGTCCTCCGTCCTCAGTCCTCTGAATACCTTTTACCTCAGACATCGGTTAATGAACATTTTTCCAATTCCTTTAAATTCAGAAAATCGGAATGAAATATTTTTATTCATATGACTGTCCTATGATTGGAGCGCCTGAGCCGTATGCCCGTGCAATTTTACGGTAATTCTTGGAAAATATTTCAAACTTTTAGCCTAGTGTGGATTTTGAAATAGGGCAGATTTATGAATTAGCATTATCGAATAAATATAATATAGTTTGCCATGTAATGAAGCTGATGAGGTTCGGGAGGATTTTATAGATGAAAGAGGATCGGAGAAGCGGAAGAAGAGTCAAGTCGCCGGAAACGGGCGAAATGATGGTTTTAGCTGTTAGTGGACAGAGCACAATCAAGGGCAAGGTATTCGATTATTCCGACTATGGTATTGGAATTATAGATTACGAAAGCACTCAGAAATTACATATTAATGAAAATATATTTGGAATTATTTCGGCGCATTTTATGGACGATATTCATTTTACGGGAAGAATAGTTCGAATGGACTCAGTTGAGTCCATTACTGGAGTAAAAATTATTCTCGGAATTCAATTTTTAAATATAATTCCGATTATCGATCGAATGATTGCGTTAGGAATAAACGTTCAGCTTTCCGATTAGCTCATAAAGGTTTGCCCTTTGATTAGTTCGTAGAAGTTCTACTGCGCGATTCTTAGGTTGGCTCATGGCGATTTATCCTCGTTTTTAATTGAATAATAAGTTATTTAAAAAATTGAGCTGACATACCCCAATTTGGTGATAGTAAATAAAAAATTTAGGACGATCTCTTATCGGTTTTATTCCTACGAGAAATAAGGGACGTTCAGTGAAGAGCTCCATTTTCCCGCTGGAAGCCGAGTCGGAAGGAAATAAAAAAGGCACGTAAAATTCTACGTGCCTTTTGCAATTTTAAGATCGCAGCGAAGCGCCGAGATCTTATTTGTTCGATTTAAACTCTAAAGTTACGACTCCGCGAGTTGCGGATTTAACAGTGAGATTTTTGGTAGCCAGGAAAGAGAATCCGCGATCCTTCTTGTATACGAGTTCGTCCATAAATAAGGCGTCTTTGCCCGGATACGTAACTTCCCATTCCGACCCATTCGTATCCGAAGTACGAACGTTGACATCTTTTGCCGCAGTGAATTCGGTCAGATCGTCCTTGAACTTCGTGGATTCATCCGCATTTAGTCCGGTGAATTTCAAGATGATCGTATTATTTTCGGTCAGATTGAACCATTCTTCTTTTAACTGCTTGTTCACTTTCTTCGCAACGCTTTCCGCCCACTGAGCGATCGCTTTTTCGCGAGAAACCTTTTGAGTGATATCTGCTGCTCGGCCGTCTCCGGTTCCGGAATCGACGATTTTACCGTCTCCCCAGAGGAGAATTACTTTGTAAGCTCCCGTAGCAGCCGTATTGTATAGAGGGCGATCCAAGGATTTTCCGCCGATACTAGTTAAGACAGGCTGGTCTTCGGTTTCCACATTTCCGATGATCATGACTTCGGCGCCTGAGGCTTGAGCCTGAGCAACAATCGGAGAACCTGCATCCACGCTAGACGGATCGACTTGTGACTTGTTTACAGTTTTTGCAGCAGTTGCGGCATCGACGACTTTGTTACCCGCTTTCTTGAGGTTTTTAGCGATCTCGGCCTCCGCAATATTATTAGGCGTTAAAGGCGCAACGGCTTGTCCGGCTACCGTCGAAGGAATTACGATAATGACTCGAGGATTTCCTACATCGGCTAACAGAGAATCGACGGCGGTTGAAATTTTACTTTCTTCGACCGTACATCTAACGGTTAATTTTAAGATCGGTTGAGTATCGATTTTTCCTTCCGCTTCATCTACGATATCGTATGATTTTACGAAAGCGTCGGTTTTGGAAAGTAGACTCGATCCTAAACTTTCTCCGTCGGAAGCTTGGCTTTTGTTCGTTATCTGCTCCCCGACGATTTTACGAACTGCATTGATCTTCGCGTCTTTAAGAGCGCGCTGCTTTGCATTCGTTTTGTCTCCGTTATAGATCGGAGCTTCTCCCAAGACGGTAATTTGGTCTCCGTTCTTTTCGTAGTATTCCTTTTTCTTACGACCGGAGGCACTTCCGGTGGCACAGGCGAACGCAAAGGCGAGGACGAGGGTGAGGGCGGAAATCCGCAGGATGAGCAACTTGGCCATATCGCTTCCTTTTTCTCCTTGAAGAATTGAATTCTGTCTATTTAGTGAACAAATAAGGGTTCTTACATGCGGTTAAAAGAAAGAAACAAAAAAATCCTGCTATCCGTCATTTTTTTTCTGACAATATCCTCCGACTCCTGCACCGAGGCTTCTCCCCGCCGCCATATTTCAAATTCTAAAATCATTCCGGCCGAAGTCGCTTTTTACGAAGAGGTTCTTCCTTCTCTTTCCGGTAAAACGGTGATCTTGGTCACGAATCCTTCCGGAATCGGTCGATATCCGGAGAGAATTCTGCGGGAATTTAAGGAAAAGAAAGTTAAGATCAAACATTTGATCGGCCTTGAACACGGCTTTTTAGGTTTAGAGGAAGATTTTAGTAAATCTCCCGTAACAATGGATGAAACCTTTCAATTACCCATTTATCACATATACAAGGTAAAAAATTCGGAGATTCCTGCCATATTAAAAGGAGCGGATGCGATCGTTTTTGACGTCCTCGATATGGGAATGAGATGTTATACGTATCTAAGTGTTTTAAAAAGATTGATGGATAGTCTTCCCGATCCTCAAACTACGCGATTTGTCATCTTAGACCATCCGAATCCAGCCTTGTATTTGGGAGCCAGGGGGGAAGGCATTCAAAAGAAATTCTTAAACTTTGCGGGCGAGTTTCCTTCCTTGTTTTTTACGGGAATGACGATCGGCGAGGCCGCGATGTTCTATAACGGCGAATACCTTTCCGATAAGGTTAAGTTGGAAATCATCTCACCCAAGAATCTTAAGAGAGGAGTTGATTGGGAAAAAGAGGGGATCGTCTGGACGACTCCCTCTCCGAATTTGCCGATGCTGGATTCCGCCCGTAATTATCTAGGATTAGTGATGCTGGAAGGAATCAATGTTTCCGTCGGTAGAGGTACTCAGGCTCCGTTTATATATTTCGGCGCGCCTTGGATGGGGGAACCGGACGCTATCGTAAACGAATTGAATGATTCGAGTAAGGAAGATTACTACTATCAAAGCGTATTTTTCAAACCTACCTTCGGCCCGTTCAAAGGCGAAATTTGCAGAGGGCTGAGACTGACCGTCGTAAATAAAAATTATGATCCGATCCGAATGGCTTACGTGCTGATCGCGACTCTGAAGAAGCACTATAAGGATTTTCGATGGAGACAGTACCCGGATAATACCTATAATATCGATTACTTATGGGGAACGGAACATTTTCGTCAATCGATAGATTCTAATGTAAGCTACGAGGAATTTAAACGTTCCTATTCCGAGGCCGAAGAGTCCGCCAATCGAATCGTTCGAAAATATCGGCTGTACTAATTGTTTTTTTAAAATAAACGACAATAGATAGTAAGATGGGCAAAATTAAAAAAACGATACTTGCAGCGATGATCCTATTCTGCTTTCGGCTAAACGCCCAATCCGCGGGGCAGTGGAAGGAATATTCTTTGAAACAGGTGTTAGGACGGTTGAAGTTCTACGCGTTCGCTAAAATTGCCCAAAGTGTAAGAAAAGGGGTTTCTTATTCCGTAGAACGGGAAATTTTTCAATCTCCCTGTCAGCGCGATTTTCCAAAATTAGCGGAAAATTTCGATTGTGCCTTTTTGCAAACCGCCACTTTGGATGGCACGACTCGAACTCAGATGAATCGTTCTCTGCCTTCCGCCAGTTTAACTTCGACGTATTCTCCGATTCCGATCACAGCAATGTGGTATGAGGGATCGACTCTTGCCGGAAAGGGGGCTCTACTGGTTCCAAGGAATCAATCCGCTTCCGGCGAATTGAAATTATTTTACCTATTGGACGGAAAACTCAGTCATTACACGAGCGGAGATCGGATCGTGGTTTTTGACTGGAAAGGAAACGAATTAAACACTATCCTCGAAGTGAAGGTGGACGATCTGCTTCGTCCTCTAAGTGGGAGAGAATATTTTTTCCAATGATCCCCTTATCCACAGGCTACCTTCGGATGCTTGACCATGAAGGTTTGGATCCGGTGGAATATCTCTGGACTGTCGCCACGTATCCGAGTTCGCAGTCCGGAAAGCAAATTGCGGATTTTCCAAAGCCGGAATTTCGTGTAGCAGACTTGTTAGGAAAAGAAGTTACCTTGCAATTTACCGGCCAGATTCGATGCGTTCATTGCGGTAAGCATACCGCAAAAAGTTTTAATCAAGGAAGTTGCTATTCCTGCTTTCAAACGTTAGCCCAAAACGATCTTTGTATTTTGAGACCTGAAACATGTCACTTCCATCTAGGAACCTGCCGTGAACCCGACTGGGGTGAGGAATATTGCTTTCAAAAGCATACGGTTTATCTGGCGAATACAAGCGGTTTAAAGATAGGAATTACGAAGGAAAATCCCGTTTCGAATCGGTGGGTCGACCAAGGAGCTCAAGAAGCGATTCCTCTTTTGGAAGTGAGATCCCGCCGGGACGCCGGAGTGATAGAAAAGAAATTTTCCTCCATAATCGACGATAAAACGAAATGGCAAGTAATGGTGAGTACGGATTCGGTTCGGGAAGATCTATCAGAAAAAAGGAAAGAACTTTTGTCTCAATTGGAATCTTGGGATCTGGGCGTTTATTACGAAGTTCTTTCTCCGAAATCGAGCACGACGATTCGTTATCCTATTTTGAAGTATCCGACCAAGGCAAAGGCATTCCAACCCGAAAAAGATCCGACGATACGATCCTCTTTATTAGGAATCAAGGGGCAGTATTTATTGTTCGAATCCGGGGTCATCAACTTGCGCGCCTATGCCGGCTACGAAGCGAGCCTATCCGTCGAATCCTAATCGACACGAATTCGGGAGTCGGTTTCTCTGGACTGGGTCCCCACTATGAAAATTCGTTCTTCCAGATTTCTCTCCATTTTTCTATTCGGTTTTTTTCTGAATTCCTGCGGCTGGATCGTTGAAACGACTTTTCCGGTATCTCTAGACGAATTTCTGGGAAAACAATTTTACGAGGCCGCCGTTCTGGGACAAGACGGCATGAAAGTTTTACATAACGAAAGGCTTCGTTCCTATATTCAAGGAATCGCGGATAGAATTTTGAAAGCTAAGGAAATCCAATACAAAACCGAATTTCCTTACAAGGTGACTATTCTGGACGATGATTCGGTTATCAATGCGGTTTGCGCCCCGGGAGGCTATATTTTCGTCTATACGGGACTTTTGCATTTCGTAAAGGATGAAGCCACTCTTGCCGGTGTGCTTGCGCATGAAATCGCTCACGCGGAAAAACGACATTCTATGAAGCAATTATCATCTAGCATCGCTACGTATTTCGCGATCTATCTGGTTTTATCTTATGTGTTAGGACCCGACTTAGCGCAACATGCATCCGGGATGGCTTCGTTATCCTCTAACTTGCTTTCTCTTGCCAACAGCCGTAGCGCCGAGGAGGAAGCAGATGCGTTAGGCTTTCAATATATGCGGGCCACTCCTTATTATCCGGGAGCCTCGGCGAATTTTTTTCGAGATATCAAAGCTTGGAGACAAAAACATTTGGGCGAAGAGGAAGATACTCTTCCTCTCGGTAAATACCTCAGTACTCATCCGCTTGATGACGAACGAATCGCGGACAGCGAAAAGCGTTTGAAGGAGGCCGGAATCGGCTCGCCGCAACCCGAATCTTTCTTTCGAGACCGTTACCGGGAAAAAATATCGGCGTTGTTAGGGAAGAGAGAAAATGAGGAAGAGGAGATGCCGAAAGCAAAACCCTCGACCGGTAAAAAGCGTTAAGCGAATATCGGGATGACTGGATTTGAACCAGCGACCCCTTCGTCCCGAACGAAGTGCGCTACCGCTGCGCTACATCCCGAATTTGGAACCAGCATCCGGTAAGGAATCGGATTTGCAAGGCAATTTTAGGAAGAAGGCTTGGCGACGATTTTCGCGGTTATCTCGTTCAGGCTGCAATAATCCTTTTCCGCAAGTCCTTCCCGAATGCCTTCGTCGTAGATAGCACCGAGGGAAGAGCATAAAGGTAAAATGATTCCGGCTTGCTTGGCCAATGCCAAGGCATGATTCACATCTTTTCGCATATTCTTGAGTGAGAAGTGCGTTTCGTAGTTTCCTGCAAATACGAGCGGAAATTTAAATTCGGCGATTCCCGATTTTGCCGCCGATTGCAGTAAGATGTCTTTGAGAATTTCAGGAGAGATTCCTTGCTTTTTTGCAAGTAGGAATCCTTCCATATAAACTTGAAAAATTCCGGCCTGTACCATATTCAAAGCGATTTTAGCCTTTTGTCCGTCCCCGATCGTTCCGCAATAAACGACATTCTTTCCGCATGTATCGAAGAAGAAGGAAATCTCCGAAATTTCTTCGGGGTCTTTCGCGCCTATCATGAATAAGATTTGCCCGTCTCGAGACGCATTCTTGGATCCGGTCATGGGCGAATCGAAGAAGGTTATTCCACGCTCGGAAAAAGCCCTTCCGATTCTAACGGTTAATTCCGGAGAAGTAGTTCCGGTATCCAAGACATATTTACATTTACTTTCGAGGAGACCGAGTGAGAAGATCGTCTCCTCGACTACGGAATCTTCCGTTAGGCAGAGGACCACTAGCGTCGCCCTGTCTGCAGCGGCACTCGGATTATCATGGATGGATACGGTATCGGATTCTAAGTCTCGAATTTTGTCGGGATTCCGCGCGTATAAGCGAAGCTTATACCCTTTCGTAGAAAGATTATAAGCCATGCCTCTTCCCATGATTCCGGTTCCGATAATCGCAATTTCCGGTGTCGACATACTCGGCAATTCTTTCCGAAGCGAAACGATCCTGCAAGAAAAAAGAATCGATTAAAAAGAACTAAGAGCCGCACGAATAAAGCTGGTGACCGGAGCCTGCTCCCGAGTATCTTCCAAACCTTCTCGAAGTTCTCTCAGTACGATTTGCGCATCCGTTAAAACGGTATTTATATTCGTGTGAAGGTCGTCTCGATTGATCAATCTACCTAGCGTACCGTCGCCGCTATTAACTTTTGTAGTGATATCGGCGACATTGGAAAAAGTTCTGCGGATATCTCCTCTATTTTCGGCGATAAGCTCCGAGAGAGAAACCAACGGATCTTGCAGAACCCTTCCTTTCAGTCGAGCGCCGGTCTTATAATCCACCGGCTTATAGATACTCCCGGGAGGAAGTTTTGCTTCCGGCGGCGCCTCCAGAGTTCCGGGATCGATGGAGATCACGCGGCCGGACAAAAGACTTTCGTTTCGAATCGTGATATCGTAGTTTTCATACAGCCGAAGCGGTTCCTTCAGGATGATCGTCACCTCCACTCGGGTCGCGACCCCGATTTCGCCGACCGGTAAGGCGATTCCTTCTTCGTTAATCTGGACCAGGCGAATATTGGATACGTAACCGAAAGGAACTCCTTGAACGGTGACTTTGTTTCCGACTTTGATCCCTTCCGCGTTTTTAAAATTGATTTTGAGAAACTCTCCCCGTTTTTGAACCGGGCCTCCTTCGGTCATTACGGTAAAATAACCTACGATGACCAAGGCAACGGAAAATATGGCGCCTACTAAAAGATAGCGAAATGATTTCATTTTCTATTCCGATTCTCCACTACTAATATCGACCTTTTTTCCCGCAAATCCGGCTCTTTGACCGGAGTTTTCACGACTTAGTTTCCAAAATCATAGGACCCTTTGTCGAGCCTGTTACGAATTGTCTAACAAACTCGTTATCGGAAGTTTTGACATCGTCGGGAGTTCCGGTATAAAGAACCTGGCCTCCGTAAAAGAAAGAGATCCGGTCCGCAATCATATACGCGCTCGACATATCATGAGTGACTACGATTTGCGCAGCCCCGGTTTCCTGGCGGATTCGAATGATTAATTCGTTGATCACATTCGACATGATCGGATCCAATCCGGAGGTAGGTTCGTCGTAAAGTATAATCTCTGGATTAGACGCTATGGCTCGGGCCAATCCGGCTCGTTTTTTCATTCCTCCGGAGATATCGTTCGGATAATTATCCTTTGCGATGGTCATATCCACTAGCCGGAGTTTCTCGGATACGATGCTTTGAATTTCGGCTTCCGAAAATAGTTTGTGCTCCCGTAGCGGCAGGGCGACGTTATCGAAAACGGTCATCCAGTTGATAAGCGCACCGGATTGGAATAGGACTCCCATTTTCGCGCGGAGTCGTTTTCGTTCCACTTCGGGAATGCCTGAAATTCTCTCTCCAAAAATTCTACATTCGCCTGCATCGGGATCCAGTAAGCCGGTAATGTGTTTAAGAGTTACCGACTTGCCCGTTCCGGAAGGTCCTAGGATCACCATCGTTTCTCCCTTGCGGACTTGTAGATTCATGCCCTTCAGGATTTTTCGGGACCCGAAGGCCTTGTGCATATTGACGATTTCTATCGCGTAATCCATTCTCTATTGCCTATAGAAAATCGCCGTAATGACGTAACCGAAAAAGATCACCATCAAGAAAGAAGTAACCACCGATTCCCTGGTCGCCCGACCGACTCCTATCGCACCTCCGAAAGTCCGAAGTCCATGCGAACAGGAAATGGAGGCGATAATCAACCCGAATACATATCCTTTAAAAAGTCCGGTATATAAATCTTTCAATCCGGGAATGGAGGTGATTCTTTCGTAAACGTCCTGGAAATACACGATATATTCGATCCCTAATTGAAAATGTCCGACAACTGCACCGCCGAAAATTCCTAGGATGCTCGAATATACGCAAAGAACGGGGACCATCAGCGAGAACCCCAAGACTCGAGGAAAAACAAGAAATCTAACCGGATCTATGGACATGACTTCCAATGCGTCGATTTCTTCCGAAACTTTCATCGTTCCTATCTCAGCCGCCATTGCCGAACCGATCGAGGCGGAAAGAATCAAGGCCGTCATGAAAGGGGACATTTCCCGTGTAAGAGTGACCGTAAGGAGCAATCCGATCTGTCCCTCGGCTCCAAAATCTTTCAGGCCCAGCCCGGTATTCAGAGTCAAAAGCATTCCCGTAAAGATTGCAACGACGGAAACGACGAATAAACTTCCTACTCCCGCGATGAACATTTGATCCAGGATTTCCTTTCTTTTATCGTAAGCGAATCTTAGGTTTAAAAAAGTCTCCGCAATTAATAGAATCGTATATCCCGCCGCGTAGAGAGTCTGATTTGTCTTTGCCTTTAGAATCTCGAACATTCTTTTAAATCTTTATCCACCATAGGAGCTGGACGGTTGTTTTTCCCTTATCTTTTTCAACTCCGAAAAATCCGTACAGAAATTGGTAGGAAGTTTTTTCCGGAGTCGAGGAATATTCGACCAAAAAGGGGATATGCACATGAAATTCATCCTTTGTCCATCGCTGGGTGTACAACCTCATCAGGAAAGAAAGACGCTTTTCCCCGTTAGCTAATTTTTGGAATTCTAGGATAGACCAGACCGGATCCCAAATTCTTTCAACAGCTTCCGATTTTAACGGGAAGAGGGAAAGGAAATTCCAGGTTAAGTTTCCGTCTCTGTCTTCATGCCAACGAAATAACGGCCATAGCTTATAGTAGTTTTCCTCTCGACCCCATTGCACGTAAGTTCGATTTGTTCTCCACCAAAAGGGAATCAGGTATGTTTCCGAGGATTTTATATGATACGTGTCCGAACTCAGGCGAAAGTAAAGAGGAGTAAAAAATCTAGTTTCTTTATAAGCGAAACGATAGTAGCCGTAAAACGGAAATAGAATCAGTTTCCGATAATCTTCGTCGTCGTTTCGACCGTATTGGACCAGAAAAAAAAGAACGTTCCAATCTATTTCTTGGGTTCGTTTATCATATCCGTAGCCGAAGAGAGAACCCAAAAGCGGAAACCACAAATAAGCTCGGGCTTTCATATTTCCGAAAGCGGAATCCTTAGACAGATACAGGGGCCAAAACATCCAGTACGAAGCCGGCTCTCGTTTGTCCTGAAACGTCTCCCCCCATTGGAAGAAAGGCCAAAGAATCGAATACCTTTCGTATTTCCCCTTATGCACTTTTCTGGAAAAGAACGGAAAGAGACGGAACTCGCTCCGAACGTCGGAACTCCCGTACAGAAAGATGGGCCAAAGAACCGAGTGTGCGTTATATGTTTTGTATTTCCAATTCGTATAAACGGGAAATAGCGCGAAATTTAGTTCCGAGTAGGCCAGTTTGTTACGAAGTCGACCGTAAATGGGAAAAAAACCGAAATACGATTCTCGGGCCGAATCCCCTTTCCCCCAAATCAAAAGCGGGGAGAGAGTATCCTCGTCCCAGCCTTGATCGTCGTGAAACGTTTCGGTTCCGGTCGCGAAGAAAAGAAAGGACCAGACTTTCCAATAGTCCGTTTGCTCCGAATAAAAAATGGGTAATAGGAAAGTTCTATATTGATAATTCGATTTTGTTTCCTTATAATAGGAAAAAAAAGGCCTGTAAATTTGCTCTTCTTCTCCTAAGCGTTTTTCCTTTTGATACAGAAACCAAAATTGGCTGTATTCGGCAGGATAAGGAGAGATCGGTTTGATCGGGAATTCAGAAAATAGACTTTCCGTACAAAAGAGGAATGATAGGATAAGAAGAATTCGTACAAATCTCATTCTTTAGGTCTACATCTGAAGTTTGGAGGAAAGAGAGGTCCGTTTGTTAAAGGTAGCTGTTTTATACGGAGGAACGTCCACGGAGCATTTGATATCCCTGAGGACAGGCGCGTTCATATGTAGGACATTGGCCGCCATGGGACATCCGGTCAAACCCATTCTTATCACAAAGGATGCTAAGTGGGTAATCCCTAGTGAATATCGGATTCTTTTGCCGGAAGGAGAACCGACCGATTCGCTTTCTTACCAAAAAGAGTTC
Source organism: Leptospira inadai serovar Lyme str. 10 (assembly GCF_000243675.2). Classification (NCBI taxonomy): domain Bacteria; kingdom Pseudomonadati; phylum Spirochaetota; class Leptospiria; order Leptospirales; family Leptospiraceae; genus Leptospira; species Leptospira inadai. The sequence continues at coordinate 13,380 of NZ_AHMM02000016.1, forward strand.
GAACAATTAAACGAATGCGTTGCCTCTTCATTTTCAAGTCTAGATTGCGATATCGCCTTTCTGGGACTGCATGGAACGTTCGGAGAGGATGGATCTCTCCAAGGATTTTTGAAGGTTCTCGGGATTCCATTTACCGGTTCGGACGTAATAGCATCCGCCTTAGGCATGGATAAAATTAGAGCAAACCGGTTGTTTCAAGTTGCGAATCTAAGCGTGGCACCTTTTTGGGAACTGAAAAAAGAGGAATACTTGGCTGCGCCGACTCGGGTCGAATCGCTCGGATTGCCATTCCCATTATTCCTTAAACCGGTCGAGGGTGGTTCCAGTTATCATACTTATAGGATTAATACACGCGAAGAGCTAGGCCCAAAACTATCCGAGTTCTTTGAGCACGAAGATCATGCTATATTGCAAAAGTTTCTATCGGGAACCGAAGTATCCTGCGGAGTGTGGGAAAAGAATACAAACGGAAATAAATCCATTCTCGCATTACCTCCCACTGAAATTATTCCCGGCGGAGAATTTTTTGATGTCGAGTCCAAATACAAATCCGGATTGTCCCAAGAAATTACTCCGGCACGGTTACCGGAGTCGATGATTCAAAAAATACAGAATCAGTCGATTCTCGCGCATAAAACGCTAGGTTGTGAAGGATGTTCCAGGACGGATTTTATCGTCGTGGAGGGAGAGCCGTATATCTTGGAAACGAACACTCTTCCGGGAATGACCGAAACCAGCCTACTACCGCAGCAGGCAAAAGCGGCCGGAATTTCGATCCAGGAAATCTATAGATCGTTAATCGACCAAGCATTGGAGCGAGCGGGAAAAATTCCCGTACAATCAACTTAACGAATTTGGAATAGAGCTAGTTTCGCGAAGAAATTCGGTCGAATCGTAATCTGCTTAAAATCCCGAAAGAAGGCCCTGTCTTCGACGGTAAATCCGCGAATTTGACAGAATTCTTCAAAGTCCAGTACGGAAAGGAAGTGTAAATTCGGAGTGTCGAACCAGCGGTACGGTAATAAATCCGTTACGGGAGTTTTTCCTCCCAACAGAATCTTGAATCGTACTTCCCAGTATCCGAAGTTTGCGAAAACGATGACGACCCGCTTTCCGATTCGAAGACATTCCTTAATGATATCTCCCGGATGACGGGTTTCCTGGATCGTTTGGTTTAAAATCACATAATCGAACCTTTTATCTTCGTGATGTTCCAAGCCCTCGTCGATATCGCCATGGTGTACATAAACGCCTTTTCGGATGCATTCCACGATAGCATCTTCATCCTTTTCAATTCCTTGTCCTCGGATTCCTTTTTGGCTCAATAAATAGAGTAGGTCCCCGTTGCCGCAACCCAGGTCCAATACTCTCGAACCGGGGGAGATGGCGTTTATAATGTATGCGAAGTCCGGTCTTTCTTTTAATGTAATATCGGATAAGATTCTCGAATCCATTTTTCAACTTACCGGGTTTTCCAAAAATCCACGAAGAATGTCGTCTTGCTTTTGATTCGCAAGTAGGAAGCTATCGTGACCTTCTTTACTATTCAATTCCACGTAAAAAACCCGTTTATCCGATGCCTCTAAACTTTTAACGATTTCCCTAGACTGAGCGGGAGGATACAACCAATCGGAACTATAGGATACCACTAAGAAGCGGCAGGTTGCAGGAGTCAACGCGGCGGTTAGTTCCTTTCCCTTTCCCAGGCTAAAATGATCCAAGGCCTGAGTAACATAAATATAAGAATTCGCGTCGAAACGATCCACGAAGCTTTCCCCTTGGTAGATCAAATAGCTTCCGACGGCAAAATCGGAATTAAGAAGATTTCCTCTGGGCGGATTTCTACCGAACTTTTCCCGCATTTTTTCATCCGAAAGATAGGTGATATGGGCGACCATGCGGGCTAGAGCCAATCCTTTTCTGGGTGCGTTTTCGTCGTACAAACCGTTATTCCAATTCGGGTCCGATAAGATGGCCTGGCGACCGACCTCGTTGAACGCAATCTGCATAGCCGAATGCTCCGCAGTGGAAGCTAAAATAATGCAATTCGTCAGACTTTCCGGATAGGCGATACTCCATTGTAGGGCTTGCATTCCCCCCATAGAACCGCCGGCGACGCAATACAATTTTTCCACGCCTAACTGTTCGACCAATAATTTCTGTGCTGCGACCATATCCTTGATGGATACGAAAGGAAAACTGGAACCGAAAGGTTTCCCGGTTACAGGACTGATCGTCAAAGGACCGGAAGAACCTTTACATCCTCCGATTACGTTCGAAGAGATTACGAAATATTTATTCGTATCGAATGCCTTCCCTGGGCCGATATATTCGTCCCACCAACCCGGTCGTTTGTCCGAGGAGGTATGGAAGCCGGCGGCGTGGGCGTCTCCGGAAAGAGCATGACATATTAGAATTGCATTATCTTTCCTTTCGGAAAGTTTACCGTACGTTTCATACGCGATTACGACCGGTGAAAGAACTGATCCATTGTCTAAGCGTAGGTCGGATAAAGTGACCGTTTCCGTCTTGACGATTCCGACCGATTTTTCCAGATTCATTCCTTCTTTTCCAAACTGGGAAAGCCACTCTCTCGATTCTTAGAATGGAATCTCGAGAAGTGGCTGTTTTAGACGATTTTCTTAGAGGAATTAGACGTCACACCTTTTTCAAAGCCTCGTCTAAATCGGTGATAATATCATCGATATGCTCTAGACCTACGGACAATCGAATAAACTCGGGGGTTACTCCGGCTGTGACCTGCTCTGCGGGGGAGAGTTGTTGGTGGGTCGTAGAGGCCGGGTGAATCGCCAAGGATTTTGCATCTCCTACGTTCGCTAACAAGGAGAATAACTCCAAATTGTCTATGAATTTCTTCGCTTCCGAAATTCCGCCTTTTATTCCGAATCCTAAAATCGCGCCGAAGAGATTTCGTTTATGATACTTTTTAGCCAAGGCAAAATTCGTATCGCCGGGAAGGCCGGGATAATTCACCCAGCTTACTTTAGGATGCTTGGACAGGAATTCCGCGACCTTCTGAGCGTTTATGGAATGCTGGGTCACACGAAGAGGCAATGTTTCGATACCTTGAATGATATTCCAGGCATTGAACGGGGAAATTGCGGGCCCAAGATCCCGTAAGCCTTGGACACGGGCCTTGATAATAAAGGCGATATTTATGCCTCCGAAGGGTTCAAACTTTCCGAATACTTCCCAGAATTTCAGTCCGTGATAGCTGGGATCGGGTTCGGTAAAGTTTTTGAATTTCCCGTTTCCCCAGTTGAATTTACCGGAATCGACGATGATTCCCCCGATGGAACTTCCATGTCCGCCTAAAAATTTAGTTAAGGAGTGAATGACGATATCCGCACCATGTTCGATCGGCTGGACTAGGTATGGGGAAGGGAGAGTGTTATCGATCACTAACGGAACGCCGAGTTCGTGAGCGACCTTTGCCACTCCCTCTATATCAAGAGTATCTAACTTAGGATTTCCTAATGTTTCGGCGAAGAAGGCCCTAGTTTTTTCATTCGCGGCTTTTCTAAAGTTTTCCGGATCCGACTGGTCCACGAAATGAACCTTAATTCCCAGCTTTGGGAAAGTATAGTGGAGTAAGTTGTATGTTCCTCCATAGAGAGAGGAGGAGGCTACGATTTCCTGCCCGGATTCGACGATATTCAGCAAGGCGAGAGTTTCTGCAGATTGTCCTGATGCGGTCGCTAATCCTGCAACTCCACCTTCTAACGCGGCGACTCTTTGTTCGAGAACGTCCGTAGTCGGGTTTCCGATTCTCGTATAGATATTCCCGAATTCCTGCAAGCCGAAAAGACGAGCTGCATGATCCGTATCATTGAAGACGTACGAGGTCGTTTGGTAGATCGGTACGGCTCTGGATGTGGTGGTTGGATCGGGTGTTTGACCGGCGTGGAGGGCGAGGGTTTCCGATTTATAATGTCTAGCCATGTAAATGAATCATCTCCTTTAATCATATCTAGGAGTTCGGCCCGCGAATGTCAAGAAATAATTCGTTAAATAGGAAAATAAATTCAATATAGTGGATAAATCTTCTAAAAATCCATCCTATGCAACTTATCCCTTATGGGGTACCGAATTTCTTCAGAAAAATATTTCCAAAATAAAGATAATTCAATCTCATTGGCTGGTTTTCGTTCTTGAGAATATTTTTTTCGTGTTGTGCGATCCGAATTCGATTTTGGTTAAAACCGGTGAATCCTCGTTCCGGTATTTGATTCAGATTCCGTTTGGAGTTTACGATACTATAGATACTATTCTTAAGTTTTACGAAGTTTAGAAGAGGAACACCCGGAGCTTCTCCGGGATGGAATATGAAATTAAACGCATTTACGAAAATAAAGAACGGCATTTTATACCCCGGAATCTTCCTCTTCGCAACGGTTTTATTTCCCATTCCCGGGGGTATGGATTTGCAGGCCCAATTATGGTTTCCGCCCGGTAGGCAATATATGCAACCCCCTGATCCGTTTACCTACGATGCGGGGATTAACAAATTCAATAAAGATTATTATTTTTATATCGCCCCGACTCTAAACTTAAATTTCGGCGGAGACTTCGGAATGTCTCTTACCGTGCCTGCGAACTTTCTAATTTATCAGACGCCGCCGGTCGATCCGAATGCGAAGATAGGAAGCATTCGTAAAATCGATTACGATCAAAAGAGCGAATATTTACGATTTATTAATAATATATGGTACGGAACCTTCGGTCAGTACAAACCGGGAGAGACTACCTTTTCGATCTATGCCGGAAAAATTTACGACGGGTATGTCGGTCACGGAACGATCGTGAATCGATATGTAAACAACCAGAGGATCGATAATTATAACGTGGGAGTGATGTCTGATATCAATAGCGATTTCGGCGGGGTTCAAGTATTCACGAATTCCGTTTATTCGCATGAAGTCGGAGCCGGGCGGGTATATATTCGTCCTCTGGCCGTCGCGTTCAAATTGTTTGATATTGTAACGGGTCGGTCTCCTTTATTTTCGATGCTACCAGTGGGTCAGGGGAATGTCGCGGACGAGGCCGGTCGCCGGAAGGTCTATGAGGATGCGGGAGTCGATTCGGAAGATCGGGAGAAGTATAGGGCCTTAGTGGAGGACGAAAAGACAAAAGAGAAGAAAGAGGAAATGATTCCGATCGATAAAAAACCGGAAACTGCCCAGCAAAAAATGAAGGAGTTTTTCAATCAGGATAATTTTGCGAATCGATTCGCGATCGGCTATACGACTGCATTCGATACGAAGGCTCCTACCCAGCTTTCCTTCGACACTACCGGACGCTTACGATTGGATGCGAATAATAATCCTTTAGTCCAGACTACGGACCGGTTGACGATCACCGGAATGGACGCCGAATATAAACTTTTAAGTTCCAAATACGTCGAACTCACGCCATACTACGATATCAATACGATTAAAAATCTAAACAATGCAAAGGGTACCCATTACGGAACCGTATTGCGACTCGGCGGAAAGGATATTTATTTAAAAGTCAAACCCGAATACAGGAATATGGATTCGAATTATATTCCGATGTATTTTGATAGCTTCTACGAATTGGAAAGATTTCAATCTAACGTGCTTACCAATATTCCCGAAACAAAATTACAGGCGGCTAAACTTGTGAATCCGAACGGACCTCGTTTGAAGGGGACGTTCACTTCCGTCATTTTAGCCTTTTACAGAATGTCGATCGAGGCGAACTTGGAACGCTATAACGGTCCGAATCACTCTCGAGTCTTTGTAGGAGTATATCTTCCGATCGGAAGCTTATTCATGGTATCCGGATATTATACTAAGAAGAACTTCACTCAAAATAGCGACGCATTTAAAGTCGATAATAATGCAGTAGGTGCAATCGAGGTGGCCTTGAATCTGGGAGTCGTTACGATTCGAGTGCAGGATATACGACGTTGGGTTTACAATAGCACTTCAAACACGTTTACCGCTCAAGACGAGCAGAAAATTCTATTTTCCAATTCCCTTACTTTTTAAAATAAGTTCCCATTGAGCGAGTAGAAAAGCCAATGCATTTTCGCTCCTAAGTATCGCGGAAGATACTTTTATCGGAGACGCTCCTAATTCCCGAAATCGCTTCCTTTCTTTTTTGCTCCATCCCGGCTCGGGTCCGAGTAGAAAGCCAGCATCCGGAATATTCGTCCGGGTCGAGAGTAGCGATTCGAGGGTGTCGCCTTTACGATCCAAATAGAATAGAGAGCCGGAAAAATCCGGAAGCACGTCGTAAAATTTTGCCTTGGATACGATTCTTTCTTTCGCCGAGGGGATAGAAAATCCTAAGGAAACCGAAGGTTCAAATACGTTCCATCCCTGTTCCATTCCGAGCCTCAGTTCCACGCGAAAATTCTCGGATTTCCAAATAGGGGAGGTAAGGTATTCGTTACGAGATAGATCGGTCGCATAAAATTCGATGGACTCGATCCCCCAAGTTCCGGCTAAATGAAGAATTTTTTCGACGGTGGGAGGTCTTTGCACTGCGGAAAATAACGACAGAGAAGGTGTTCGCCTTTTCGGAACTATGATTTTAACGTACTTGCCCAGGATGCATCGGGGATCGAGGTGGACGATCTTGAATTTTCCTAAGGATTCGTTTAGGATTCCCGCTTTAATCGAGTCGGAAGGATTCTTATTTAAAATATTACTAATATGATTGATTCGGATCGGATCGGAGATTTTATACTTCTTATCTTCCGTTTCATTTTCGCGGGATAAGAGAAGGATATTCATAATTAAATTTCATATTGAGGTCGCTCTTCCTCTTGGGGCGCGTCCGGTACGGACGGGGTGGGGATTTGCGGTTCGGATTCTTCCATATCCGGCGGAGAGTTCCGTTCTTGGAAAATAATTCTTTCCTGAGTAAAGAAGCAAGCTCTTGCGATCCCGATTAAAATGAGAGCCAGAAGCAAGTTACGAGCGAAGCGTTGCCCGAAACTTCTCGTGACAGTATAGCGGGGCATGGCTTGCTGATAGGTTTCGTGGGAAGATTTCGGAGACTGCCATCCCAAGGATTCGTTCCTGCGAGGAAAGATTTTTTCCTTCGCCTTTCTCCATAGCTCCTCGATGAAAAGAAAAAATCCTCGCCAGGAGCGAGGATTGCTATTGTCTTCCGATCCTGATTCATATCGACCTCCCGTAAGGGAGGCCTTATCATCAGGATCAAATAAGAAGGAATGGTAGCACCGAGGGCACCGAACCGTCAACTTTCCTAGATTAACCGGGATTCGTAATTCGGTTCGGCAAGACGAACAGGGAACAATATATCTCACTTAGTATTTCAGTGATTCCTTCAGGGTATCAACGTTTTCTCTGTAATTTTCGTTACCCAACTGATCGTTATAATCGAAAATCTTAGTGAAAAGGCGATCAAAGTCGTCCAGGTGTTTTATGTAGAATTGTTTCTTAAACGCATTCCGGAGCGGGTGAGTTTTGGTATTTTCTACGCTGGTCAGAATGTATTTTCCGACACCTTTTTCACTGGGAGTTTCTCCGCGACCATATTCGGGATAGCCGTTCTTTTGGAAATAAATTTCAACCTTCTCATTATGGGCCGGTTGACCATTCGGTCCGCGATCGATGATTTCTGAAACTACCTTATCCTCGATGAGGAAGTTATTTCTATAAACTTTGCTGATAAGCTTAGCCATATTTCTGGGAGGTTCCATGCGGGGATCCGGATCATTGCTGCTTTGACCGTCAAAGTAGATTTCCACAAATTTGGCCAAACCGCCTTGAACAAGCTTTCCTTTCCCGCGCTCGTCATCCTTAATAAAATCGTAAACTTCTACACGAATGCAGTTGTTAGCCGGATCTTCTTGGTTAACGGTCGGAACACATTCATCGCCGTTTCCTTTTCCTTTAAAAAGAACGGTACGGAAAGGGAGGATTCGAACCTTCATCTTCATTAGAACCGTATGACGTGTAAGTCTCTGGTTCAGCTCGAAGATGCGCTCATCTAAGCCTTTCTCGGTGTCTAGGATTGCCGCTCCTGCTTGGAGATCATCCTTCTTTTGGCCTTGTTGGTTCTGTTGTTGGGCATCCAATAGGCCGGTTACCGCCAAAATGGCGAGGCAAAATGCGATTTTGCGTTTCATTGTCCCCTATTCCTTGGTACTTTTAATAAGCGGATTTGAACTTCTCGGTTTTACGAAAAATCCCTGTATATAGTATCGGAAAAATAGACTCCAGATTGAATGTAAGATTTACATTTTCGTGAGTTAAAACGTTTATTTTCCTGTTTTTGAACTAATTTCCAGATACAGTTCATACGGTGGGGGGACCGGTTTCAATCCTTTTTCGATCAAACTGGAGCTCCATCGCCGCTCCGTAAAATCGCAGAAGTCTCTCAAATCCCTTCCCGATTTACCTTCCAGTCTTTCCGATATCAGAATTCTCTCATTTTCGCTGAGGTGAATCGCGTAATTCCCTAAAATGGAGGCTCTTTCGGTTAAATTCGGAAGAGGGAAATAAACGGAACGATCGAATCGAGAAACTAAAGCGCGGTCTAGGTCTTGTTTGCGATTGGTGGCCCCTAAAGTCACCGATTTCTGTCCTCCCTCGAATCCGTCTAATTTTCGTAAAAGGACAGAAAGGATGTTTCTGGTCGCTTCAAATAACCCGTCGTCACGGGAGCCGGCTAAGGAATCGATTTCATCCAGGAATAGAAGGCAGGAGGGGAATAAGGCTGCAGCGTCGAAAACGTAGGCCATATTTTGGGCGCTTTCTCCATAATATTTACTTAAAATTGATTCAACGGGAACGTATATTAACGGGATTCCCGTCATGCAAGAGACAACCTTCGCCATCGTGGTCTTCCCGACTCCAGGTTCTCCCTCCAACAAAATCGCCCTAGGCTTTGTGCGCCCGGGAAATTTTCTGGTCATCTTTGCGACTTCTTCAAAGGTTTCGGGAGATTTTAAGGGGAGAATGATGGATTCTAATATTTGCTGCTTCACGTCCGCATATCCGGCGACAGCTTCAAACGTAAGCCAATCCCCTTTCTTTTTAGCTTCTTCAGGATCGTAAACTTCGATGCCGAGTCGGAGTAAAAGTTCCTTAGGGTTTTGAACCGATTCCTTCTTGGATTGCCTTAGATATCTAAATAAATCGATAGCGGCAAAAACTTCTTCCCTAGTAAAATCGCCTTTCTTAGTAATCTCGACTCGATTATGAGTTCTTCCCGAGTAAAAACGAAATTTCGCATTATCGAGAAGATTCCTTGTTTCGAAGATATTCTCGTTCAGCGCTTGGAGACAATAGTATCCGGGCTCGAAAGTATGAATTCTCAGATTTTCGATGTGATTTTTTACGATTTGTAGGCAGTCTAAAAGCTGGGACTTATCGATAGGAGGAGTGGGAAACTCCACTTTTACGTCTTTTTTATCGGGGACAAAGGATGGGAGTTCGTTCTCGGGAACTCCGGAGGAAAGTAATTCTCGTAGTAAAAGTTCCTTGGCTCTGCTAAAATCCAAATGGCCGGCGGAGGTTCCCTTGTTCGAGCTTGAATCTTCTGATTTCATAAGTTCTCCGGAAGAATTTATCTTGTAATATCCTTCGGTACTGTCGAAGAAAATAGAAAGACCCCTTGGAGGCAATCCCTTATGGGTGAAGGATCCCTTTCCCAAGACGATATTGACGCACTTTTAACCGGTGGCGGGGGTGGCGCTTCCTCCGGCGGCGGTTCTGCCGATTTTAACTTAAGCGGAGAGCTCGACTCTCTTTTGGGCGATGCAGGCGGTGGCGGAGGAAGTACCGGTGGTAGCGGTGCTCCGTCTTTTGCGGATATTGCCGCGGCGCTTGGACCTTCTTCGACTCCGGCCCCGCCTAAGCAGACCTCCAGGACGTCTTCTTCGGCTTCCAACACTGCAAATTTAAATCTACTCCTGGATGTAAATATTGCATTAACCGTCGAGCTCGGCCGCACCAATATGTTCATTAAAGATGTCTTGGCATTAAGCGAAGGTGCGGTTGTCGAATTGGACAGCGCAGTCGGAGAAGATTTGGATATTTTGGCCAACGGTAAACTGGTAGGAAAAGGGAAGCTAGTCGTGCTCGACGACTATTACGGGATCAGAATTACCGAGATCGTCAATCCGGAAAGGAGATTGATGTAATCTCTTTCAAAAGGTTCGGAACCCCGGAGAAAATCCGGGGTTCCGATGGATTTCTATGCTTTCGACTCTCCGCCTAAAACAGCTTTCATTACGGATTTAAAATTGGAAAGATTCAAGGGCAGGACGAGATCCGTTCCTTCCTGTCCGAGTTTCTCTATCTCTTTAATAAATCGCTGGGCAATTCTAAGTTTTACGGCTTCTTTGCCGCCCGTACTTTTGATCGAGGATGCTAGGAGGGTGATACCTTTGGCGGTTGCCTCCGCTATCGATTCGATTTCCGTTGCCAAGCCTTCCGCTTCGTTTATGCGTTTCTGCTTTTCTCCCTCGGATTTGTTGATCGCTTCCTCTTTCACGCCTAAAGATCGATTGATTCTGGAATCCCGATCCCCTTCCGAGAGTGAAATTTGAGCCTTCTTGGTGATTTGAGCTTTTTTCTCCCTTTCCATCGCTTCTATGATCGATTTCGGAGGAGTAATGTTTACGATTTCATATCGATTGACTCGTACTCCCCAGGGTTCGGCGGCTTGGTCAAGGACTTCTAGGATTTTACTGTTAATCACTTCGCGCGTCTCGAAAGTCGTATCCATATCCATGGTACCGATAATCGCACGCATCGTAGTTTGCACGAGTTGGGTGACTGCAAATCTATAATCGTCGATTCCGTAGCTGGCTCTTTGAGGATCCAGGACTCTTAAATACAAAATACCGTCCATCTCAACCTTGACGTTATCTTTGGTAATACAGGTTTGCGGCGGAACGTCGATAGCCTGTTCCTTTAAGGTATGGTAGTACGAGTCCTCGTCTATGAAGGGAATCAGGATATGAAATCCTGCATGAAGAGTTCTGCTATATCGACCTAGCCGCTCCACGATGATACATTCTTGAGCAGAGACGATGCGAATGGATCGATATATTTTATAGGCAAGGTAAAGAGTAAACGCAAACCAAAAGATTCCCGTAAACGCGTATTTAAAACCGCTTAATTCCATACTCGTCTTTACTCCTTGGTCTCGGCGATATTCGGTAATTTGTTCGTCACTTTGGAGAAACCTTCGAAAAAGCTGACTACGCCCGCAATCTCGGTGGGTAGAACGGTCGTTTTCGCCTTTTGCAGGATTTCACCCAACCCGGTGAGGTAGTCTTCGGTGATTTGTAAATTGACGGCTTCGGGACCTCCGTCTTTTCCGATAGAGTTAGCGATGAGCTGGATTCCTTTTGCCTTAGCGGTTGCGATTAATTCGATTTCCTGCGCCTTTCCTTCCGCCTCGTTTACTTTTTTGATTTTCTCTCCTTCGGAAAGATTGATCGCTTCCTGCCGCTCTCCCATCGAGCGATTGATCCGACCTAATTTTTCTCCTTCGGAAATGGTGATTTCGGCCCGTTTCACTCGTTCCGCTTTTACCTGCTCTTCCATTTCGTGCAAGATCTCCTTTGGAGGAGAAATATTTTTGATTTCATAGCGAGTTACCTTGATTCCCCAGGGATCGGTGGCTTCATCCAAAGCGCGGACTACGTTCGCATTGATATCATCGCGCTCCGAAAAGGTATGATCTAAAACCAACTTTCCGATTTCGGAACGAAGCGTCGTCTGCGCCAATTGAACGGTCGCATTTCGGAAATTTTCGATTTCGTAAGAAGCCTTATAAGGATCGACCAATTTAAGATATAAGATTCCATCCACAAGAATGGAAACGTTGTCTTTCGTGATACAAGTTTGAGGAGGGATGTCCATGGCGATCTCTTTCAGGTTTTGCCGGTATCGGACCTGATCGATTAGGGGAATTAGAAAATGAAATCCTCCGGGGAGAGCTCCTCTGAATACGCCCAATCTCTCGACAAGAAAGCTATAGTTTTGCGGAACTATAATGAACGTCTTTCTAACTAGGTAGATCGCCCCGATGAAAAATAACGTAAAGTAAAACATATTGTTTCTTGAACCTCGCTTTTTGCTTCTGCTTTAAAAATACGATTAGGATTCGTCGGGTAAATCGACCGGTTTAACGATAAAGGTTAAGTTTTCTCTTTCGATGATTTCCGCTTTGCGCCCGCTGGGAATCCGTTTCGTTTTACTCACGGCGTCCCATTCTGTGCCTTGGAATAAAATTCTTCCACCCTTTCTTTCCACCAAAATATCTTTTATGACGGGAACGATTCTACCGGGACCGTCTTCGGGATTTAGTACCGCGCGCTCGCTACGGGAGGGAAAAAATCGACGAAGAGCCGCGCCTCCGAGTAAAATCAGGACTCCGGAGCAACCCGCCCAGAGTCCGGCTTGGATCCAGATATTGAATTCAAAAAAGTAAGAAAGAGAACCGACTAGAACGGCTGAAATTCCCAAAAATACGACGAAGGTTCCCGGAACGAATAATTCGGCCACCATTAAGAGAAGACCCACGCAAATCCAAATGTAACTGATCGTATGTCCGTCTTGCAGAAAGTTCATCATTCGATCTCCGTAACGGGAAATTCTACTTCCAAAATCCGTTCCCTTTCACTACGCTAGCGGGAAAACGATGAAAAGAATCGCGATTCGTCTCGGAATCGGACTATCGGTCCTGTTCTTGGGATTACAATTCATCCCGGTAGAATTCCCGTCAGGGAAGAATGCTAAGGAAATCCAAACGGAAGAAAGCGTCAAAAAGATTTTTCGCAGATCCTGCTACGATTGTCATTCAGATTTAGTGAAATGGCCCTGGTATTCGCGGATATTTCCAGTTTCACTTTACTTGATACACCATGTAGAGGAAGGAAAGGATGAGCTCAATTTTTCCGACTGGGAGAATTTAAAATCTTCCGAAAAAGCCGATCTCGCGGAGAAAATTTTAGAAGAGATTGAAGACGGAGAAATGCCTCTTTGGGATTATAAAATATTACATCCGGAATCCAAACTAGACCAGGAAGATTTGGAAACCGTTCGCGATTGGTTACAAACATATACGGAGAAGTGAGAGCATTCGTGTCAGAGAAAGCAAAACAGAAAGGAAAACTTTGGGGGGGAAGATTCAAAGAAAAAGCCTCCTCCATACTGGAACGCATCGGCGAATCCATTTCTTTCGATCGAAACTTATTTAAGGAAGACCTGCAGGGGAATCGTGCCCACGCAAAAATGCTGGAGAAGATCGGAATCCTAACGCAAACGGAATTGGAATCGATCTTGGAAGGACTCGATCGAATCGAAACGGAAATAGAATCCGGCACATTCGAATTTCGTACCGATTTGGAAGACATCCATATGCATGTGGAAAATCGTCTGACCGAACTAAAGGGCGAAGTCGGCAAAAAACTTCATACTGCAAGATCAAGGAACGATCAGGTCGCTCAAGACGTAAGACTTTATATCCGGAGTCGGATTCTTGAAATCCAAGGAGGATTGGATTCCTTATTAGAGGCTCTTTATATTCTCGCGGAAGCGAACGTGGGCACTATTATTCCGGGATATACTCATCTACAAGTAGCGCAACCGATTCGAGCCTCCCAATTTATCCTGGCGTATTTCTGGATGTTTAAACGGGATCGAGATTTCTTCCAGTTCGTTAGATCCACGAATGACGAGCTGGTTTTGGGTTCCGGAGCCATGGCGGGGGTCAATTACTCCAACGATCGCGGATTTTTAGCTTCCGAACTCGGACTAACGAAGATTTCTCCGAACTCCATGGACGCGGTCAGCGGCAGAGATCATCTTTTACAATTTTTATTCGCGAGCACTCAATGTATGATTCACGCGTCGCGGTTCTGCGAGGACTTAATTCTGTATTCCTCGCAGGAATTCGGCTTAATAAAATTGCCCGATGCCTTAACTACAGGCTCGTCCATCATGCCTCAAAAAAAGAATCCTGATATCGCCGAGTTGATACGGGGGAAAGCCGCGAGAGTCGTAGGAAATTTAAATCACATGATTACTCTCTTAAAAGGTCTGCCTTTAACTTATAATCGGGATTTGCAGGAGGATAAGTTACCTTTGTTCGACACCGTGGATACGGTTTTGATCAGCCTGGAAGGATTAGAAGCCATGGTTCGAGAAATGAAGTTTCGCCCCGAGAGAGGAGAGCGCTCCCTGAAAGAGGGTTTTGCAACGGCTACGGATTTAGCCGATTTTCTCGTGAGTCAAAAAGGGGTGCCATTTCGGACGGCACACGAACTTGTCGGAAAACTCGTGTCGGAATGTAGCGAAAGAGGGGAGACCCTCTTTACGATTTCGGAAGATGTTCGCATATCGATTTCTCCTTACTTTAAAGGAGAAGAATATTCTAATGCCGTTGCCTTGGAATTATCCGCGGATAAAAAGAACAGTTATGGCGGGACGGCTAAGGCTCGCCAGATCGAGCAGTTAAAAATCGCTCTGGATTGCTTAAAATCTTTAATAAGGATGGAGAAATGAATCGTCTCTTACTAATATCGTTACTCAGCATCGTCGTAATCGGAGCCTGCAAGAATAATCCGTATTCTGAGCAAAAATATCGCCCGGAACCGTATACCGTGGCTCAGGTGATGGTTCACCGATTGGATCAAAACTATTTGGGGCTTCCCGACAAACCGGGAATTTATGCGGTGATACAAACCAGTCAGGGTGATTTAGTCGCCGAGCTCTTCGACAAGGACGCGCCTAAAACCGTGCAAAATTTCATCGATCTGGCTCAAGGCGAAAAAGAATTTACCGCGAGAAATGGACAGAAGCAAAAAAAACCGTTTTATGACGGACTTACCTTTCATCGCGTGATCGAAGGCTTTATGATCCAGGGAGGATGCCCCAATGGAGACGGAACCGGAGGGCCGGGATATCGGTTCGAGGACGAAATCAATGCCAAGTCTCTCGGTTTGGATAAGCAGAGAGTCGGGCAGGTTCCCTATTATACGGGGCAATTGCAAAGAGTCGTGATTCAGGAAATGGGGATCAAGAGTATGAGGGAATTCGAAGACAAGAAGGAAGAGTTCGAAAAGAACTTCGAACAGGCCAAGAATCTCTCAGTCATGGAAGTACTGTATCGGCTGGGCTACCGATATAACGAAGTTGTAAATAGTCATAGGTCGATTAAAGGGGCCCTCGCGATGGCAAACGCGGGACCGAATACCAATGGATCTCAATTTTTTATCAATCAAGTCGATACGCCGCATCTGGACGGTCTGCATACGATTTTTGGTCAGATAGTTAGGGGTACCGAGGTTGTGGATAAGATCGTCGCTTCAGGGAACTCAAAATCGACCATTCGGCATATCTTGATCGTCGATCGGAGAGCCGTGAATCCATGAGTTCTGATGGGGATAAAAAAACTTATTTCCTCATCGCAAAGGAGATAAGTACTTCCTCCGGAGCGGGGGGAACGGCCAAGGTTTTAGAAGCCTTGGCTGCGCTGGATTTAGGGGAAACGGAAGAGGGATCGATTCTTGCTAACGCCAAATCAGGAGGAGAGTCCTCTCTCGATTTTGTGAAAGTTCTCAAAATCTTTCGAGTCGTTCGTAAGATTCGAGAATCCGTTAGTCAAGCGTACGAAGAGGCGATGACTCGGTATAGCAAAGTGAATTCTATGACCGGCAAGAGGCGTCCGACCGAAGACGAGGCTAAGCTTAAGCAAACTCTAATGGATTATATTCTTAAAATCGAGGGTACGTTCGAAAGGAACGATTTGGCGGACGAGTCCTTGATCAAGGAATTACATAGATTTTTTGAGAATCTAGATTCTGCGGATAAATTATCGGAAGAGAATATTTCCAGTCTGTTTATCTCGCCGAAGACTGCGTCGCTGATTTCGCCATTGCTGGAAAAAATGCAGGAATGCTACGAAGAATATGGGAAGATTCAGCCGATTCTAAAAAGATTGATCCGAATTGCGGATTATATCATCGAAGACGCTGCTCCGAGCGCCTAAGGACGACACTTTTTCCCCGCTTTAATTTCATAATAAACGAGGGTTTTTTGGAAGGATTTCTTCCGTTTTTGCCGAAAGAATGTACGAGGAACCTTTAAACGGTTCCCGACCCAGCGAGAACCGTTTATCTCTCGGTTGATTTTGAAAGGTACCTGAATGAATCGCGTTCGGATTTGCATAATATCTATACTTTTAGCCTATCAAACCATAAATGCATATCCGAAGAGGGACGCAAGGGGAGAGGTTTCGGAAAATTATATTCGGCAGCAAGGAATCGTAGACATCAAGCTCCCGAAAATGCAGTACCGGGAAAATGAACCGGTGAAAGTCCTCCTGTCGGTCAGAAATACGGGAAACGAGGTCCTTCGAATTTTTCCGTACGGAAAAGACCTTAGATCTTTTCAGGTGATCGTAAGGGACGAAGACGGTAGAACGGTAACGAAAATCGAAGAAGAACCGACGGTGGATCCCGTGCTTCGTCGAAGAAACAGGGTGGAGAATTTAGTCGGAGACGAGGTAAAGGAAATCGTTCTGCATAAGGATGAAACTTTTTCAAAGGAAATCCGGTTAGATCGGCTTTACGAATTAGAAGCCGGAAAAAAATATTTTGTGACGGCCTACTTTTACCCGAACTTATCCGAATATAGGGACCATTTTGTGCGGTCTCAAAATCATCCGTATTTTTCCGTGGAAGAAAGACGAAAGGATTGGATTTTGCCCGGGGTTCCCTACCAGGATCCGGTCATCGACGGATTAGAACCGGAAGAAGTCATTCACTTGTTCTTGGGCGCCGAAAAGAAAGGGAATTGGAAATTACATTTTAAATGGATTTACTTTCCGGAGTATGTACAGGCGTACGATCGTTTTTCCCGGGATTGGGCTCAAGCAGAGGAATCCGAAAAAGACTTTATCTTGGAAGAATTTCGGAAATTCCTGACCGAAAACCGCGCAGGTGTGCTACAATATTATAAAATTCTCAGCGTGGATAAAATAAACTCTAACTTGGCGAAAGTAAGAGTCGCCGTGGAGCGTAGGATCAATAAAGTCCCGGTACGTTATGAATACGAGTTTACACTTCGAAGGGTTCCGGAAGAAACCGGGGCTTTTTGGAAGGTTGCCAATCTTTTAGCAAAGGTACGGAAATGACCGAAATTCTATCGCAAGATGAAATCGACGCCCTGCTCAACGCCATCTCGAGCGGAGAAGTTAGCGAGGACGAGTATTCCTCGGTAGGCGAACAAAAAAAAGTAAAGATCTACGATTTCAAGCGTCCGGATAAGTTCTCAAAAGACCAAATCCGTACCTTGCAGATGATGCACGAAACCTTTGCTCGATTGGCGACTACTGGACTATCCGCGCAGTTACGAGCGCTGGTCCATGTTCACGTTGCGGCGGTAGACCAGTTGACCTACGAGGAATTTATCCGGTCCATCCCGAATCCAACCACGCTTGCAGTGATCAATATGGACCCGTTACGAGGCTCGGCGATTTTGGAAATCGATCCCTCGATTTCGTTTACGATTATCGACCGTCTCTTCGGCGGCAAGGGTGAGACCGCTAAAATCTCCCGAGAGCTCTCCGAAATCGAGATGAGCGTAATGGAAGGAATTATCGTTCGAATCCTGGGAAATATGAGAGAGGCTTGGTCGACTGTGATCGATCTCCGGCCTCGATTGGGGAATATCGAAACAAATCCTCAATTCGCTCAGGTGGTTCCTCCCAACGACATGGTGGTCTTAATTAATTTGGAGACCAAGATCGGGGAAGTAGAGGGGTTAACGAACCTTTGTATTCCGTATATAACGATCGAGCCGATCATTAATAAACTTTCCGCTCAATATTGGTACTCTTCCATTCGGAAAGGCGAATTGGATGAGAACAGATCGATTATTCAGGAACGGTTGGATCAGGTTCAGATTCCGGTGATAGCCGAAGTCGGATCAGTCGATATTTCGATTTTGGATTTTATGAATTTAACGGTCGGAGACGTGGTTAAGCTGGAAAATACCACTACTCGTGCCGACATGTTGGTGAAAGTGGGAGAGAGGAAGAAGTTCAAATGTCTTCCAGGGCGGGTCGGAAATCGTCTTGCGATTCAAATCGGCGATAGGGTGGAAGATATTCCGGACGAATTACTCGGATCTACTCGTTCCGAACAGGAATATTAAAAAAAAGGCGGGAAGTTTAAACACCCGCCTTTTTTCTTCAATGAAAAAGAACGCTTATCAATGGATAAGAATTACTTTTTCCAGTGAATGCACTCACCCGGGCATTCATCCATTTCTTTTTGAACGATTTTCCACTCCTCTTCCGGAATTGGAGCCTGGTTAATCTGATCTCCACCGATATGAGTTTCGGAAGTATCGTTATCGTCCATTTGAAAGTACTTGGGAAGGTTATCCGCACACTGATTACAGGAGGTGCAGTTATCCTTGTCTACATAGGCTATTTTAGTCGTTGCCATAGGCTAGGTTCTCCTCAAAAGTTTCCTGACTGCTAGCGGAAAACGGGTTCTTGAACTACAGTTTCGATCCAGGGCCTGGAGAGCAACCCCTTTCTACCCGAAATTCTTGGGTAGCGCCAGGTTTTCCTGAAACGTTTCATAAATCTAAAATACGTCCAGTTCCGATCCCGGTACGAAATGAGAGCCATTTTCGAAAGAGGAATTCGGAATCTCGGCGAAGAATTCTCGCTCCAAAACCCGTATCTATCTGTACGAATTAGACCTTCGAAATAGCAAAGAAAGGCGAGAGTCCGCGAAAAATGGTCCTTCCGGAACTTTCCTCCTAACCGGAATCGGTCCGGAAAAATGTGGACGGAAATTTATTTCATATGTATTCTTCCCGGAAAGCAATTTCCCAAGGGAGAAATAGAACTACATGAAACGTATTGCTATCGTTTGCGTATTGATTCTGACGACGCTGGTAACGGACTGTCGTAAAGCGAAGGAAGATTTGCAGGGTGGAGTGATCACCTTTGTAAAAGGAACCGTTAAATTATTCGACAAAGTCGGAAAGGAAAAGCCGGGAGCGGTGAATTCCTTTTTGCTTCCGGAAGATCGCATCGAAACCGGTAAAGATTCTTATGCCGATTTACAACTGGCCGACGGGGTCGTGATTCGGATCAAAGAAAACACGATTCTCGCCATGAAAAAGATCTTTGTGGATTCCAAAAACGGAGAGATCTTTGCGGACCTCAATCTGAATAAAGGGAAGATCTTTTCTAAAGTCGCGACCAAATTAAGCAAAACCAGTCAATTCAACGTTAGTACGCCGACCGTTGTGGCCTCCGTAAGAGGAACGGATTTCCAAGTGGAAGAAAACGGTAAGACCGCAAATACATTGGTGTCCAACGGATCCGTTTCGGTTACCGATGCGGACGATCCGAACAAACAGGTAGTTGCGGAAGCAGGCAAGAAAGTCAGCTCCGACGGGAAAGAGTTGACGGAGGGTGAACTTTCGGATGCCGAGCGCCAAGAATTAGAAAATGACTCCGCTACGATTCAATCGATAACGGAAGAGCAAAGGGCAAAAATTCAGGAAATTCTAAAGGATTTCCAAGAAAATAAAGCTCTGATACTCCAAGGACTGGAAGATCAAAAACAAAGAAATAAAGACCTAATCGAAAGCGCAAAAGAGGAAAATCGCAAACTTTTAGAAGATACTAAAAATGCCGGTAAGGAAGAAAAAGAGGCAATACGTAAATCGGGCGCCGAAGAAAAGGAAAAAGTAAAATCATCGATGGACGATGCTAAGAAAGATTTGGAGAACCAACGTAAGTCTCTGAAAGAACAAGCACTTCCAAAATAAATAACGGACTCGCTTGGGAGCGGACGTCGGGAATTCCTTTTTGCATTCTTGGCGTCCTTCTTTTAGATCCTCGCGAGAAAATTAAGATTCTTCTTTTTCCTTTAATTTAAAATAGAGAATTGTCGTAGTAAAAATTAGGGTAAACGCGTTTGCAAGGATGATCGGCAAATCTTCCCGGATGATTCCGTAAGCCAGCCAAAGACCGACTCCGACGGATAAAACGACATACATGTTCCGGGAGATGTCCCGAGTTTTTCCCTCTAAAACCACTTTAACGACTTGGGGAACGAAAGATAGGGTCGTCAGAAGAGAGGCGAGGTAGCCGATCCAGCTTCCCGGTTCCATTCTTACTTGCCTTCTAAACGATATTCTCTAGTAACAACGGTTTTAATTCCGCCCCGAAGATTATAATCGCCTTTTACACGTATGAATTTCGGCTCCACGGATTTTACTAAATCCTCTAGGATTCGATTTACAACGTTTTCATGAAAAATTCCGAGATTTCTAAACGCTAAAATATATTCCTTTAACGATTTCAATTCGATGCAACGGTCCCGAGGGATGTAACTGATTTCGATGGTTCCAAAATCGGGTAACCCGGTTTTAGGACAAACCGCGGTAAATTCCGGTATGGTAAAATCGATTGTGTAATCCTTCCCTTCGTACACATTGGCGAAAGATTCTATCTCGGGAAGTTTCAGGGCGGGAATATGATCCTGCCTTCCGTCATAGGAAGATGCTCCTGTTTCTTGTTGTCGGTCGTCCATTCGTCCTCCTCCGAAACCAGAGTTTTCCGGAGCTTCTCCCTGTGAATCCTTTTACTAAGCCGGTTCTCCGGATATCGGAACTCTCTCGCAATGAACCAACGTAAAGTCATAGGCATCGTCGATTTTGGCGGCCAGTACGCTCATCTAATCGCTTCCAGAATCCGAAGATTGGGAGCTTATTCCGAAATTCTTTCCAATGAGGAATCCGAGGATGCGTACCGAGGACTTGCCGGATTAATTCTTTCCGGAGGACCGGAAAGCGTTTATGAGGACGCATCTCCTTCCATATCGGCTCGGGTCTTCGATTTAGGGATTCCTGTTTTAGGAATTTGTTACGGTCATCAATTGATGATGAAGCTCTTGGGAGGAGAAGTAAGAAAGGCGGGCGTTGCGGAATACGGTCAGGCATCCTTAGACTTGGATCCTAAAGACGGATCCGAGCTCCTGAAAGGATATACGGGCGGAGAAGTGGTTTGGATGAGTCATGGCGACGAAGTCGTTCACTTACCGAAAGGGTTTCGAGTCACTGCTTCCTCCGCGGATTGCAAATTTGCGGTCGTAGAGAATATCTCCGCCAGGAAATTCGGAATTCAATTTCATCCGGAAGTAACTCATACCCAAAAAGGCAACGAACTCTTGAAAAATTTCATCCGGATATGCGGAGCTGAAAATACCTGGGATCTAACGCAGTATCTTTCCTTAAAAGAAGAAGAATTACGCAAAACGATTCCACCGGATAAAAAGGTATTTTTACTCGTTTCAGGCGGAGTCGATTCCACCGTTTCCTATCTATTGCTTACCAAGGCATTGGGAAAGGATAGGGTCAAAGGAGTTTTGATCGACACCGGGTTTATGCGAAAGGACGAAGTTTTACACTTGGAGGAAAATTTGACTCCTCAAGGGATCCATCTCCATGTGCACGATGCCTCCGACCTTTTTTACGAGAATTTAAAAGGAAAAACGGATCCGGAAGAAAAACGGAAGATCGTGGGCAATCTATTCTTACAAGCTCAGGAAGATTGTGCGAAAGAGTTGGGCCTGAATTCGGATGAGTGGCTCCTGGGCCAAGGAACAATCTACCCGGATACGATTGAAAGCGGCGGAACAAAGCATTCGCATACGATTAAAACGCACCATAATCGGGTCGAAGCGATTCAGAAATTAATGGAAGAGGGGAAGGTCGTCGAACCGATTCAGGATCTATATAAAGACGAGGTTCGGGAATTGGGCACGTATCTTGGGCTTCCAAAGCAATTGACCCTTCGACATCCTTTTCCGGGTCCGGGCTTGGTCGTAAGAATGATTTCTCAAAAGCAAGATACGAGCCAACCGGTCCAGAACGAACTAGAAAGCATCCTACAGGAATTTCCGGGAGTTTCGGGAAAACTTCTACCTGTGGCTTCGGTCGGGGTAAAAGGAGATAGACGATCGTACGCGCATTGTGCCGTTCTTTCGGGGGAGAAAAGTTGGGAGGATTGGAATAAAATCTCCACTCATATTACGAACCGAAGTTCTTCCGTGAATCGCGTAGTCCTCTTAGTTGCTCCTAGTAAAGTCTCCGTGAAGGATTTACAGTTTTCCTTTCAGAGCCTGGACCTGGATCGGAAAAATTCCGATCTACTGCGTGAAGCGGATGCCGCAGTGGAAAACGTTTTACAAGAACGGAAAATTTACGGTGACATCTGGCAAATGCCGGTGGTTTTACTTCCTATCGGTAATTCTCCGGAAGAAAGAAGTATCGTTCTGAGACCGGTGAACTCACAGGAAGCTATGACTGCGAGTTTCTTTCCGTTGCAACCGGAAGTCTTACGGGACTTGGAAAGAAATCTCCTTTCGATTTCCAAGATTCGCTATGTGTTCTTTGATCTGACGAACAAGCCGCCGGGAACGATCGAGTGGGAATAGCCTGGTTCGTAGATTTCTATTGACACCTGACCCCTTGACGAAAACATACCTCATAACGGCGTCGTGGCCAAGTGGTAAGGCATGGCTCTGCAAAAGCTTGATCCCCGGTTCGAATCCGGGCGACGCCTGGCTGCTTGGGAACAAAACGCCTAGTTCTCTTGCCTGGATGGTGGAATCGGTAGACACCCAGGACTTAAAATCCTGTGAGTTCACGCTCGTGCGGGTTCAAGTCCCGCTCCAGGTACCATTTTGAAACTTCAACTTGCAGCGAATCGCGAAAGATTTCCTCAGAATCGGAGTAAAAAGTTTTCTAAGCCATCGGATTTTCTTAATCCGCTTGGAACATCCGTTTTTCTTTCGCTAAGAACCCCGGCGACAAAATCAATTTATTGCTTAAAATCACATAAATCACCGAAATCTAAAGCGGGTAAATCCATCGGTTTTGCAAGATCATAACCCAGCCAGTCGATCCTAAAATCTCGAAAGAAAACCCCTTCCGGAAATCGGATAGAAGGTTGTAGCTTGGAAGTTTCCTTCCAGATAAACCTATTCCAACCCGGCGTTAATTTTATCGTTTCGGTTGCTAAATCGTTTTGCGAGTGAGACCAATACAGTTGGTCTTCGTCAAAGGACTCGCGACCGATGACGGTAATTCTCATCTCTTTCGGAGGATTGAGAGCATTCGGTCGAATATAGATTCCGATTTGATACGGCTCCTTTCGAAGGGTAGGAGGATTCGGAAATCGGTGAGTTAGGCATCCTTCGATTTGAGCGGAACTATTTCCCGAAGCATTCGGAACAGTAACGACTTTTTCTAGGCGATTCGCTCTCTCCTTTGCAGCGATACGAAACGGTAAAATCCTGTCCTCTAATTGTTTCGCGTAGACCGGATCGGCCGACTTGACTTGTCTCGAATACGCCAACTCGGTCGGCGTTTGGAGTCGAAATATCCAGAAAGCTAGATTTAATAAAAACGGGACCGCCAATACGATTCCGGTAAATTTAACGGACGAGAGGGACGCTTCTTTTTGCTGTCCGAATAGAATTCCTGACAGCGCATAAAAAGGAAGCGCGACTTCGTCATCCAATAGATAGCATTGAAAAAAGCCCGCAACCCATAAGGACCCTACACCGATCAAGGATGGTCCTTTTTCGTCCGACTGAAAAACACCGATTCTACGAAAGAGAAAAAAGAAAAACAGGACGAGAAACACCGCACTCGTCCACCCACCGATAATAGCAAATTGGAGTAGATCATTATGCGCATGAGCATTCGGTGTGATCTCCAGTTCATACCAAAGCTGTTCCTGTTCGGAAATCGTTCTCTCCGAAATTTTCTTATGCGAGGCTTTGAATTTACCGCCTCCGACTCCTAAAAGCGAAGTGAGTTCTAAAATTGGGAGGCTATTTTTATAAATCCAATATCTTTGGTTTTCCGGGGTTTGCACCTGCAGTGTTTGAGAGATGGTTCTCTGCAACAGCCAATTTTGTTCGTATAAGAATTTGGCTCCGGTTCCTAGTATCGCAATCAAAAGAACGCCGGCGAAAAGACTTTTTAAAAGAAGCTTTCCCGTGAACCGATACTTCGTTTCTAGAATCGATCGGAGTAAAATAAAGACGCAAACGAAGATCACTCCTAACCAGGCGGATTTGCTTTGGTTCAATAAGAATATCCAGGAAGAAACTAAAAGTATTCCGCTAAAAAATAGAAATCGCGCAAGAGAACGGTTCCGCAGGGATTCCCAAAATTTCGCGAAGATCCCGGGTAGGAAAAGTGAGACTAGCCCTCCGTACGTTAAATGCGTATTCATCAAACCGATCGGTAGATAAGTCTGTATTCCGAAAAGAAGACCGGCAGGGTGTTGTCTGCGATCGCCGGGTGCATTTTGAAATCCGTTCGAAATGAATTTGCCTAAACGATATTCGCTAAAAATAGAAACGAATCCGGATACCAATAGTAATGCAAGGGAGCACCATAAGAAACGGCCCAGGAGCTTTGTGTTATCTTTGTTGGATGCATGCGCAGCTCCGATGGGAAATAAGAAACTTAACCAAAAATCTCCAGCTTCGGATTCTCTTGTAAAGCTTCTCCAAAAATGGGAATATTCTCCTAGGTGAACCAATGAGGATAAGAAAACCAGAAAATAGGCAGTCAGCACGAAGCACCAAGGAAGCAAAAACGGTCGCACTTTTTGCCAGCGGCGCTTCCCCGAGAGTAGAAAGGAGAAGATGGATAAACCTGCAAAAACTTGGGAGAAAGAAACCGATAGAGGAAATGCCGATAAAAAAAGAAGGAAGGAGTAGAAAGACGCCCGCTCAGCGACGAAAGATAGGTCCTGAAATCTTAAATGTGGATTCTGAGAAGTCGGTACTCGCATAAAAGTGACCGGAAAAACCGTCGGTTATTCCGGTCGGATTTCCATAAAAAACCGCTGACAAGGAAAGAAAAGCTCTTATCCTGGAATCCCGATCGAAATCTTAGCTAGGATTTGATCCTTATATCCATGTCTGAAAAATCGTTAGAATCCGCTAAAAGCACACACAAAAAAAAGAAAGGGTCGATTTCGAGCGTCTCTTCTTCCTCGGTCCAACGCTTTGCAAAAAAATTATCCGTGGTCGTTATCACATATAACGAAGAAAAGAATATTGCGGATTGTATTCGTTCCTGTCGAGACGTTGCCGAAGAAATTGTAATCCTAGATTCCGATAGCACGGATAAAACGGAAGAAATCTGTAGATCCTTTCCCGAAGTTCGATTTTTTTCCCAAAAATTCAGAGGGCATGTGCAACAAAAAAACGATGCCATCTCATTATGTAAGAACGAATGGATATTATCGTTGGATGCGGATGAAAGGCTAAGTGAAGAGCTGAAACAATCTCTTAGGAATTTTCTGGATACGCCCGATGACGGGTCTATAGACGGACTCAAGACCGCTAGGCTTACGTTTCATATGGGGAGATTTATTCGGTTTTCGGGATGGTATCCGCAGACGAAATTTAGGATATTTCGAAAATCTAAAGCTAGATGGGCCGGCGAAAATCCTCACGACTATCTCGTAGTCGAAGGCAAAGGAATCAAAGCGACAGGGGATATCCTTCATTACAGTTTTAGGGATCTGGCCCAGCAAGTGGACACGATCAATAAGTTTTCCTCCATTGTGGCTTGGACCAGGGCGAGAAAAGGAAGGCGTTTTTCTTTGCTTCGGACGATATACAAACCTTTCGGAAAGTTTCTAGAAATTTATTTTTTTAAACTAGGCATTCTGGACGGATTTCCCGGATTTACGATAGCGATTTCTTCCGCGTATTCGACTTTTTTGAAGGAAGCGAAAATCTACGAATTAGGAAAAAAGCTGATTCAGAGACCTTCCAATCTTAGGGAAGATTACGAAGGCTAAAATGGCAAAAAAAAAGAAAAGCTCCTCCTTTTGGAAAAGGCTTCTTTTCTGGCGCAAATCGGATCGTGCTGAAACCGAGCTTGAAGAACATTCGGTTCGGGAGAGTCGCGGATATACATGGGAATTGAAGGATTTGCGGGAAAAAGTAGATCGATTTTTTCTCACTAGAAAAAAAGCCGCCGGTCTTGTTTTCGAATCGGCCGATCTAAAGCTGACGAAGAATAATCGACATCTCTTTCGGCTAGAAGGAAAGGAAAAATCCGGAAGGGAGTATTCACTGGTCTTAGCGACCGGAAATTATTTGACCGAACAAAATGGAAAAGTTACGGGAGTTATTTTTTTGACCGAGGCCGAACTGAATCGACTTCTTACCTTCGATCAAAAAAGCCTAAAAGGAATTCTATCGGGAATTCGGGAACCGAAATGGGAGGAAGAATCCTGGGCGGTCTTGCAGGAAGATCCCGAACTAAAAAAATCTTCGGATTCCTGGAAGGAAATTCTAAGCTGGGAACCGATCTGGAGCCAGCAGGTCATTATCAATCTCAGACCGAACGTTCTTGCGGTGCTTTTGGTTTTTCTCGGGAAAGAGTTCGAAGAATTCTTCCACAAAAATTCGGCGGAGCGAGTTCGAGAAATGGTTTCTAAAGAACTGTATTTTTTAAACGTAAGCGGAAATAAAAATTCTCCCCATTCGGAGAACGTATCTTTATACGAATTTGATTTAGCTAAAAAGGAATTGGAATCCGTTTTGGTTCGAATTCGGTCCAAAAGAGAGAAATGAATATGGAACTGAAAGAAATAGCGGCAAGGCAAATCGAGGCTTCCATTGCGACAAAGCAAGAAATCCTGGATAAGCTTTTGCCCGATATCGTAAAGGCGGGACAAATCGTAGCCGAAGTTCTGCAAAAAGGAAATACGGTGCTATTTTGCGGAAACGGCGGATCGTCTTGCGATGCTTCGCATATTGCAGCGGAACTCGTAGTTCGGTATAAATCCGGTAACGAACGCAAAGCGCTGCCTGCGCTTTCTTTATCCGCCGATTCCGCCGTCTTAACGGCTTGCGGAAACGATTATGGTTATGAGGAAATTTTTTCCCGGCAAGTTGCGGCTTTCGGGAGGAAAGGCGATTTACTCGTGGGAATTTCTACCAGCGGAAATTCTAAGAACGTGATTGCCGCCATCGAAAAAGCGAAATCTTTAAGTTTGAAAACGATCGGATTCTTAGGCGGGGACGGGGGAAAAATGAAAAATAGGAGCGACTTGGATTTAATCGTTCCGAGCAAAGAGACTGCGCGTATCCAGGAATCCCATATTTTAATCGGTCATATTATTTGTTCGATCGTGGAATACGAACTCTTTAAAATGGAATAGGATTTCGATTTGGTCTCTTCAGGAACGGACGAAATCATCCAAATTTCCGGACTCTCAGTCCGATCCGAAGAAAAACTTTTATTAGAGGATATCGATTTTTTCGTTCGGACCGGTGAGATTCGGGCCGTAATCGGAGAATCCGGAAGCGGGAAAACTACGTTAGTTCATTTCCTTCTAGGGTTAGTAAACGAAACTCTTTATACGGTATGGACCTCGTTTCGATTATTCGGTGAAATCTTGGATTCCGATACTTCCTCTATAAAATGGACCGAATTTCGGGGGAAACGAATCAGCTTAATTCCTCAAAATCCGGGGTCAGGATTTCATCCCTATCGAACGGTAGCTTCCCAAGTACTGGAGTATTTTTCGCTCTTAAATCCAGGATATGCGAATCGGGAAGCTTGTCTGCAGCTCTTTCGAAGCGTCGGTTTGTCCGATCCCGAATCCGTTTGGTTATCCTATCCTCATCAGCTTTCAGGAGGAGAAAAGCAGCGCATTCTCGTATTGCTTTCGGTTTATTCCGGTGCAGAATTGATTCTTGCCGATGAACCGACTTCCGCTTTGGATCCTATTACGGGGGCCGGAATTTTAACATTGCTTACGAAACTGGTTCGCGAAAACGATAGAAGCTTGGTTTTCATCAGCCACGATCTCGGTTCCGTTACCGATTTTGCCGATATTATAACTGTACTGAAAGGCGGGAGAATTGCAGAGACGTTAATTCATGAAAATCGCCTCTGGTCCCCCAAAACGGAATACGCGAGAAAACTGTTTGAAATCGACTCCTCCCTTCCATACACTGCTTAGATTCATGCGGACAATCCTACAGATTAGTCTTATTCTATTGCCGCTTTTAGCCGGGAGCGTTTCCGCCCAAAGGAACGGATTCGTTTTAGAGGAGGTTAACGTCTCTTCTTACCCGAACGTCGAGTTAAAAATGAAGGAGAATCGGAGATCCTCGCTAAATCGAGAGATTCTTTTTATTCGGGAGCAAAAAGGATCTCAAGTAAGGCGAGTCGATAGGCCGGAAATTATCCAGCCGGAGGGAACTAGGCCGATTCATATTCATTTGATCGTTCAGATGTCGAATTCCTTCGATTCAAATGTTCAAGGAACCGAAATTTTAAAACGGATCGTAGATGCAGCCGGGGAAGAAGACCGCTTTAGCTTTGCGTTCTTTACCGATGATGTCTATTTGCCCAAATTGGATTTAAGTAAAGCCGACGCGACTAAGGAAGCGAAACTTCCGGGCGGTAAAACGAATTACAACACTCCATCCAATCTGGACTACGTGTTTCAAAAAATTTCGGCGCATATCGGAAGACGAGACTATATCTTATTATTGTTTTTCGATGCTGAATTTAGACCATCTCCCGATGCGCGGCGAGGCGTTTATTTAAAAGATATACCGCTGAACGTTCTTGGTGTTGCCTCGGAAGGATCCGGCTATTTAGCGGAACGATATGGCGGTACTTTTTATTCCATCAATCGATCAGATTCCCTAAGTCAGGTTCTCACGAATCTCGAGTTTTTTCGCAAGAAACCCTGGAGTATAAAATACGAGTCTCCGTTTCGGGACGATTGGCATTTGGGAGACGAGGATAGAGTTCGCGTAGACGTGGAAACTCAAAATGCCGGAAAACTTTTGTACGAATATAAACTACCGTGGACGATTCGGACGATTCTCTTTCTACTCCATCCGAGTGTATTCCTTCCGACGATAGGCTTTCTGTTGGTTTTAACTATGGTGGCGTTTTTAGTCGTTTTAAGGAGAAACGGAAAATCCACCGGGAACCCATCCAACTCGGTTGCCGAAGAGAGACTGCACGCGATCGACGAGGAACAGGATGCGTATCGGAAAATGTACGGGGATCAATACCAGTTGCTGTATTCCGAAGAGCACCGGATTCAGACCGATCGATTAACCCCGGTCGCAGTGAAGGAATTCGAAGATGGCGAGGTGTATGAAAAGGCCACTTTGATTTTAAAAGAGGGGCGGAATCCCGGTAAGCAATATTCCTTATTGAAAAGCGAAACTACGATCGGAAATTCGGAATTGGCCGATTTGGTCCTGTATGAGCAGGGCGTCGGCGGAAGCCATGCTCGAATTCGACGGGTTAGAAATCGTTATATACTATACGATCTGGTTTCGGAATCGGGAACATTCTTAAACGGTAAGAAAGTTTTGCGGCCCCGGATCCTGTATGATTTTGACGAGATTGGAATCGGAAAAGCGCTTCTTGTATTTCGCGGAAAGTGATTCTAAGATTTTCCCGTCCTTAACCCGTATCAGTTCCTTCTTTACGAAAAAGCCCGTTTTTTTAGCATGGGAAGGGCAGTTCCTCAGTTTGGGGAACTCCAGTACTTCCTCCGTTTCAGGCCTGGGAGTCTAATTAATATCTTATTCTATTTTATCTCTTGGGGGCAGCAGTCATAACATGAAAACGATGTTTGAAAAAATCTGGGAAGACCACCTAGTCGGCGAATTAGATGGGGGATCTTACCTTATCTATATCGATCGACATTTAATTCATGAGGTCACCAGCCCTCAAGCATTCGAAGGCCTTCGCCTGACCGGCAGAAAAGTTCGGCGTCCGGATGCGACGTTCGCGACCATGGATCATAACGTATCCACGCGGATCCGTAATATAGATTCGGCCGATCCGGTTTCTGCGACTCAAATGCGGACCTTATTGAAAAATTGCCAAGAGAACGGAATCGCAGTTTACGATATCAATCATCCGGACCAAGGAATCATTCACGTAATCGCGCCGGAAATGGGGTTGACACATCCTGGAATGACCATCGTTTGCGGAGATTCTCATACATCTACGCATGGTGCATTTGGAGCTCTTGCTTTCGGGATCGGAACCTCGGAAGTGGAGCATGTCTTGGCGACCCAAACCCTTTTGCAACGTCGTGCAAAGACGATGGAGATCCGAGTGGACGGAAAACTTTCGCCGCATGTGACGGCCAAAGACATTATCCTTGCCGTCATCGGGAAAATCGGAACCGGCGGTGCGACAGGATACGTGATCGAATATCGCGGCTCGGCGATTTCCGCACTCAGCATGGAAGCAAGAATGACGATTTGCAATATGTCGATCGAAGCCGGAGCCCGCGCCGGGCTAATCGCTCCGGATGAAACTACGTTCGATTATTTAAAGGGCAAAGACTTCTCGCCTAAGGGGAAAGAGTGGGACCTGGCCCTACAACGTTGGAAGCGATATGTTACCGATGAAGGCGCAAAGTTCGATATGTCCGTCGTCTTAAAGGCGGAAGATATCGCGCCGCAAGTTACTTGGGGAACTTCGCCCGGGCAAGTCGTTCCCGTTACGGGAGTTGTCCCGAATCCGAAGGACGCTGCGGACCCTATTGAAAAAGTCAGCATCGAATCGGCTTTAAAATATATGGACTTGCATCCTGGACAAAAGATACAAGACGTCACTGTAAACAAGGTATTTATCGGCTCATGTACGAATTCTAGGATTGAAGATCTGCGAATTGCGGCAAGTACGGTAAAAGGGAAAAAGGTCTCTCCCAAAGTCCAAGCCATTGTTGTCCCGGGTTCGGGAAGAGTGAAGCGACAAGCGGAGAAGGAAGGTCTGGATAAGGTTTTTGTGGAAGCAGGTTTCGAATGGAGACAACCGGGATGCTCGATGTGCTTAGCAATGAACGACGACGTACTAGATCCAGGCGATCGCTGCGCTTCCACCTCGAATCGAAATTTCGAGGGGCGACAAGGAAAGGGAGGGCGGACTCATCTAGTCGGACCTGCAATGGCTGCCGCCGCCGCCATAGAAGGTCGTTTTGTTGATATTCGTACTTGGAATTAAAGGAATTTAGATGAAGGCATTTACGAACCACGACGGCATCGCCGTTCTTATTGATCGCCCGAATATAGACACGGACCAAATCATTCCCAAACAGTTTTTACGAAAAATCGAACGCACAGGATTCGGTATTCATCTTTTTCACGATTGGAGATACTTGGACGATGCGGGCACCAAACCCAACCCGGAATTTACTCTGAATCAGGAACGCTATAAGGGGGCATCGGTTCTGATAACTCGGGATAATTTCGGATGCGGCTCTTCCAGAGAGCACGCTCCCTGGGCTCTTGAAGATTTCGGCTTTCGAGCCGTCATCGCGCCTTCGTATGCGGACATTTTCTATAATAACTGTTTTAAGAACGGTATTTTACCCGTCGTGTTAAAGTCTGAGGAAGTGGAAGAAATCTTTCAAACTGTAGAAAGGACTCCGGGAGCCAGAGTGAGGATCGACTTGGACAAGCAAAATGTCATTAGTCCGTCCGGAAAAGTTTATACTTTTGAAGTAGACTCGTTTCGAAAATACTGCCTATTTAACGGTTTAGACGATATCGGTCTTACTTTGCAACACGAAGCGAAAATTCAACAGTTCGAGGATCGGAATCGTAACGAGGTTCCGTGGTTGTATTCTTCTAAGAAATAACTCCGCGTCAAAATACCGATTTGCGATGAAACCAGGAGAAGATCATGTTTGACGAAATTTCACGTTCTATCGACGAATTCGGCAATAGCCTTCTCGGGGCTCTGAATAATGTTCAGGGTATTTTCGGTAGGGAGCTAAGCGTCGCCAAACCGATCAAGGAAAACGTGCTCCAGATGATCGGCAACACTCCCTTAATTCGATTGAATCAGATCGGATCGCATATTCCGAACGTTGAAATTTATTTAAAAGCCGAGTTTTGCAATCCGACCGGCAGCGTAAAGGATAGAACTGCGCTGTCTATGGTACTTTCGGCAGAAAGAAGAGGCGAGTTAAAACCGGGTGGAACGATTTTCCAGGCCGGATACAATACGACCGCTATCTCCTTGGCTTGGATTTCCACGATTCGACAATACAAATTCAAGATCTTTTTGGCACCGGATACGGATCAGGAAAAAATAAAAGAACTAAAAGCGTACGGATCTCAGGTGGAAGTCGTCCAGCTTGCTAAGGGCAACTGGGACGACCTTCTATTAGAAAAAGCTAAAGAAGCAAAAAGCTCCGATAAAGGTAGCGTCATATTAAACGAATTCAAAGACATGGCCAACACGAACGCGCATTTTCTTTTTACCGGCCCCGAAATTTGGAGAGATTTGGGCGGTACCGTGGATGCCTTTGTCGCCGGAGGAGGTTCGGGGGGAACACTGTCCGGAGTGGGTCGTTTTCTAAAATCGAAGAAGCCCACATTACGGGTGATTATGGGGGTCGGCAAAAACTCCCGTTTTATTCGTAGAATGGTACAAGGGGATAACTCTATCCGGTTGCCGGAATCTTTCGATCCGAAAGTCACCGATCAATATATCGGAGTAGATCGAGAAGAGGCGTTACGATACCAATCGGAGTTGTACCAAAGGGAAGGCGTTTTTGCGGGTTTGACGACGGGAACTACGCTTGCTTCCGCGATACACTACGCGGAAAGCCTTCCTACCAGAGATGATCAAAAGGTTCCCCCGTACAGAATTGTCGTCTTATCTCCGGATCGATTGTAGAAATCGATGAGTTCTCGTTATGAGGACTTACGGGAGTCCTTGCGAAAAGAGCGGGACGCGGAAGTCGCGCGCTATAAGGAAGAGCTTGCAAATGCTGATATCGCCCGCCGAATCTCGTCCGGGATTTGTGTTTATCCCGTCGTATTCGAGGATTCGGAAGTCGGGCCGGAGGGGTATTGGCGGGTGCATCTCCGGCCGACTAAAGCCAAAGGAGTCCCGGAAGCCTTCCGGACCGGAGGGCCGGTTCGGCTCTTCAAGGAATCGGATGAGATTACTTCGGTTTTACTAAAATGCTCGGATGATTCCTATATACTTTCCTTGGAAGAAGTTCCGGATTGGTTGGAAGAGGGAAAGCTGGGATTGGAAATCCTTCCGGATGAAACCAGCTATAAAGAATGGGATCGCGCTCTCCTGAAAATCATTCACGCAGAACGCGGAACGAGGGCAAAATTTTTCTCGGATTTGTTCCTGGGTGAAATCGAATTAAAATTTCCTAATTTTGCAATGGAATCCGGTATCTCGCCGGAATTGAACGATTCTCAAAGAAGAGCGATTTCCGCTATT
Source organism: Leptospira inadai serovar Lyme str. 10 (assembly GCF_000243675.2). NCBI lineage: Bacteria > Pseudomonadati > Spirochaetota > Leptospiria > Leptospirales > Leptospiraceae > Leptospira > Leptospira inadai. Next base: position 46,745 of record NZ_AHMM02000016.1, read on the forward strand.
TTACAGACGGAAGATCTGATTCTGCTTCACGGTCCGCCGGGTACCGGGAAGACCAAGACGATCACGGAAGCGATACGCATCTTGGTGGACCGCGGTAAGAAAATCCTCGCGTCGGCTCCCACGAATGCGGCTACGGATCTTCTCGCAGAATCCCTCGGACGAATGGGAGTCTCCGCCCTTAGAATCGGGCACCCTGCGAGAATGAGCGAATCCGTTTTAAGCGTTTCGTTGGATGCTAACTTAAATCGACACCCCGATTTCAAACTGATAGAACGGGATAAAAAGGAAATCGGCGAGTTACTAAAGAAAGCGGGGAAGTACAAGCGAACCTTCGGCAGGGAAGAAGCCGAGGATAGAAAGCGACTCTATCAGGAAGCGAAGGAACTTAGAAAAGGAATCAGGGAGAGGCAAAAAATCCTAGTCAGATATCTACTGGAATCCCATCCGGTGATCGTTTGCACGCATACGGGAGCATCTTCCTCCTTATTAGATAAATTGAATTTTGATTATGCCGTATTGGACGAGGGCAGTCAGGCGACCGAACCCGCTTCCTGGATCCCGATTCTTCGAGCCGAAAGAATCGTAATTGCGGGAGATCCTAGACAATTACCGCCGACTGTTCTGTCGGAAGATCCTCTATTGAAAATTCCGCTCATGGAACGTTTACTGGATAGTATGGATTCTATCGGTCGAGTATATTTGTTGGATACTCAATACAGGATGACGGATCCGATTCAATCGTTTCCGAATCGAAGATTTTATGCGGGTCGGTTGGTTTCCGGAATTCCCGAGGAGATACGATCGGCAAATCCGTTTCCATCCGAGACTCCGCTTTTCGGCTCCAGCTTCGTATTTATTGATACCTCGGGTACCGATTCGGGAGAAGAGCTATTTGATGCGAGTCTTGGCAATCGTTGGGAGGCCGAGTTTACCATCACCATTCTCAAACGCATCTTAGAGTCCGGATGGTTACCGGAAGATCTGGTGCTAATTTCTCCCTATCGCTATCAAAGATTTTTACTGGAAGAGATTCTAAGAAAGGAATTACCGATCGTTGGAGAAACGATCGAAATAGAGACGGTCGATTCTTTTCAAGGAAGAGAGAAAAAAGGGGTTATCTTTAGCTTGGTTCGATCCAACTCGGAAGGGAATATCGGCTTCCTCTCGGAAGAGCGTCGCTGGAACGTCGGCATGACAAGAGCGAAACGATTGTTGGTTTTGATCGGAGACGGTTCGACGCTCGGAGAGCAGGAGTTTTTTCAAGATTTGATTCAGGAAGCCGAATCCTGCGGCGAAGTCAGAACTGCGTGGGAGTTTTTAGAATAATCCTCTACCAGCGCAATTTATTGCGTAACGGCAGCGCAGAAATTGCGATCCAGAAAATGGAAGCAACTCCGTGAGAAAAAAAGATATGGAACCCGCTTTGATCCGGGCAAATGAATTTCAGCGTTAGATTAGAGCCGGCCAATAAAAAACTCAAGATACCCAAGGAGGCAATGAGAGGATTTCCGGGAATCATCTTCCGAATCCAGAAGGATGCAAATCCACCTAGGGTTAAGGAAAAAATGGCCAAAGTAAGGGAGCATAACCCGATATGAGTGGAATGCGCCGTGTGAATCTCCGCTAAAAACTTTCCAAAAGAAAATCCTAACCAGAGTAATAGGCCAGAAAAAGACAACCAAATCAGGCCGGCAGAGGATTCTTCCGGAAAGGCTAGTCTAGAAAGTAAATAGGCGGAAGCCAATCCCCAAACTATAAAAAGCGCAGGTTCCGGCCACCATCCAGGGAAGGCATTGCGAGACAGAAAAAAGGCAGTTCCTTGACCTAGCGGGATTGCCAACGCAAGAAGGGAGACCAAGACTAAAACTAGGGTCCCCTGCCTAAGAGGACGAGTCGGTTTCAAATCTGTTCCTAACGAAAGAATCAGTTTCTCGGATCGATCGGAATCGCTCGGCAAAGACATGTTCCACCTCCTCCTTTTTGTTTTTCCGCTTTAGAACAAGAAAGATTGGACAATCCTTAAAATCCAGTCGAAATGTTCTTTCGGTCGTTCCATTTAGGATTCGTTTCTGCCCGGAATAAAGTTACATGTCTGAAAAAGCGAAAATATGGGAAACTCTTGCGACTCGAATGAAGAAATCGCAAGAAGGCGATTCCCGGGAATACGAGCTTCTTCTTAGGCAGGTTCGAGATATACTTAGGGCTTTTTTGGTTTCTAGAATCTCCCATATCGAGGATCGCGAAGATTTGCTTCAGGAAATCCTGATCGGGATTCATAAAGCCAAGAATTCGTATCGCCCGGATCGACCGTTTGCTCCTTGGCTTTTTTCTATCGCTAGATATAAGACAATCGATCATCTTCGAAAGTCAAAGAAGAGAGATCGGACGGTTCTGGCGGAAATGGAAGATTTCGCGCAAATACAGAATCCCGAAAAAGAAGACGCTTGGATGCTGGCGGAGGGAATCGAGGCCTGGCTTTCCGTCTTGGACGAGCGGCAAAAGGAAATTCTAAAAATGGCAAAAATTCACGGATATAGCGTTCGGGAGATTTCCGAAAAAACCGGTCTTTCCGAATCGAATGTGAAGGTGATTGTACATAGGTCTGTTCAAAAAATTCGCAAAGTTTTTTCGGGGGAAGAGGGATCCCAAACCGGTCCAGGGACGTCCAAGTAAATAGGGCATGTCCTATTCTCCCCAAGCAAGATCCATCGGTTCGATTCGCGGCCTTTCCGTTCCGGATTGGGAAGGAATCAGTGATCCGAATAATCCATTTTCCGATTATGAATTTTATGCCGCCTTGGAATCGACTTCTTGCATCGGCGATCGCACCTCCTGGCAACCGAAATACGTGATCGCGGAAGATTCCGCAGGTTTGCATTCAGCACTTCCTTTTTTTCTAAAATACGATTCTTATGGAGAATATATATTCGATCACGCCTGGGCAAATCTCTTCTCCCAAAACGATCTGGAGTATTATCCTAAAGGATTGGTTGCGTATCCGTTTACTCCGGTCACCGGTCGCAGAATTCTTCGTAGGGAGGGAGTTCCCTTGGCCCAGGCCCTCGATGTACTGCTACCGGAGTTATTGCGTACTTCGAAAGAAGAGAATCTCTCGAGCATTCATTTTCTTTTTTTGGAAGAAGACGAGGCGATTGAACTGTCTAAGAGAGGTTTTGCGACTCGCATAAGCCATCAATACCATTGGCAAAACAGGGGTTATTCCGATTTCGACTCTTTCTTAAACGAATTCCGATCTAAGAAAAGGATGCAAATTCGGAAAGAAAGGGAAAACGTCCGTGAATCCGGAATTCGAATCAGTATTGTCGAAGGGGATTCGATTTCTAAAGCCCATATGGATGCAATGTTTCGGTTCTATACGGATACGTATTCCAGGAAATGGGGATCGCCTTATTTGAATCTGGCTTTTTTCCGCGAAGCCTGGCAGACATTTAGAGATAAGATAGTTTTAATCCTGGCCGAAAAAGAAGGCGAAACAATCGGAGGCACATTGAATCTCCGAAAAGGAAATAAATTCTACGGACGTTACTGGGGCTCGAAGGGGCATTATCCTTTTTTACATTTTGAATGTTGTTATTATGCGCCTATCGAATATTCCATTCGTAAGGGAATCCGCACTTTCGAGGCCGGGGCTCAAGGAGAGCAGAAATTTCTGAGAGGCTTTCCAGCCGTTCCAACATACAGTTCGCATTTTATTTTCCATTCGGGAGCTCGAAATGCAATTGAACGATTCTTGGAAAACGAAAGAATGCATATGCAGGAAATGATCCAGGTGACGAATGAGCATTCGCCGTTAAAAGAAGTTCCCGGAATGTCCGACAAGGAAGCGAAATGAGCGAGGTCTATCGTTTCGATACGGAAGAGCAAGTCCTAACCAAGGAGAAGCTCAAATTGAAGAAGCCGCCTAAATATAGGGTGGTCATTCTAAACGACGATTACACTCCGATGGAGTTTGTGGTTTGGATTTTACGCGTGGTATTTTATCGTACCGCAGCAGAAAGTGAAAGAATTATGCTGCAAGCCCATACGACCGGGAAGGCGCTCTGCGGAGTCTATTCTCATGACGTTGCCAAGACCAAGGTAGCTGAAACACATAAACTTGCTGAACAACACGGCCACCCGCTTCAATGCCAGATGGAAATTGAAGAGGGAGAGGAGGAACCATGACCCTGTCCGAAGATTTAGAAAGAAGTCTAAACCAAGCCCGAATCGAAGCGGTAAAACGGAGAAACGAATACATTACTCTAGAGCATATGCTCCTAGCGCTTACCTATGATCCGATCGGTCAGGAAGTCCTTCTCGCCTGTGGAGCCGATTTGGAAACTTTACGGAACGAATTACGCGAATATCTGGACACCGAAATGGAATCGGTCCCGGAAACGTTCGGAGATATAGAACCGGAATACACCGTCGGCGCACAGAGGGTTCTTCAGTTGGCCGCTTTCCATGTCCAATCCACGCAAAAGAAAAAATTAGACGGGGGTTATGTTCTTGCTTCCCTATTTCGAGAGGACCAATCCCACGCGGTCTTCTTTCTCTCTCGGCAGGATATTTCCAGATTCGATGTGGTTCGTTATATTTCTCACGGGATTCGCAAGGATGGAAAAAAAGTTACTCCGGAAGGTTTGGAAGAAGCTACAAAGCCCGAATCAGGAAATCCTCTAAAAGATTTTTGCGCGGATTTAACCGAAAAGGCTAGGCTAGGAAAATTAGATCCTTTAGTCGGGCGGTCGGAAGAAATCGATAGAACGATTCATATTCTCGCAAGGCGCAGAAAAAATAATCCGATCTTCGTGGGAGATGCCGGTGTCGGTAAGACTGCAATTGTCGAAGGATTGGCGTTAAGTATCGTTGCCGGAAAAGTTCCGGAATCGCTAAAGCAAACGCGGATTTTTTCGTTGGATATGGGATTGCTGCTCGCAGGAACCAAATTCCGAGGAGAGTTTGAAGAGAGACTAAAGAATGTCTTACAGTCCGTGACGGCGGATCCGAATAACGTTCTCTTTGTGGACGAAATTCATACCATCATCGGTGCCGGTGCCGTTTCCGGCGGTTCCTTGGATGCTTCGAACCTGCTCAAGCCTGCTTTGGCAAACGGAGAATTGCGGTGTATCGGGACGACTACTTACAAAGAATACAAAGCCATCTTCGAGAAGGATCACGCGCTTTCTCGCCGGTTTCAAAAGGTGGAAGTCAATGAACCGAGCGTGGACGAAACCATTCGGATTTTAAAAGGACTTCTTCCTAAATACGAGGAATTTCATGCGGTAAAATATTCCTCTCAAGCGGTGGAAGAGGCCGCTCGATTGGCGGATCGATATATCTTGGATCGCAAACTTCCGGATAAAGCGATCGATCTGATCGACGAAGCCGGTGCCAAGGTAAAGATTCGATCTTCCGCGAAAAGCAAAACGGTGACCGTCAAAGACGTGGAAGATCTGGTTTCAAAAATCGCGAAAGTTCCTACCCGTACCGTGAAAGCCGATGACAGGGACAAACTCAAGGAACTGGACGTCGAACTTAAGAAACGGATCTACGGGCAAGACAGAGCCGTTCAAGAAATCGTTCAAGCGATTCGCTTATCACGAAGCGGTTTGTCGGAACCGGGCAAACCGGTTGGATCCTTTCTTTTCGCAGGGCCTACGGGTGTGGGTAAAACGGAACTTTCCAAACAACTGGCATCGATTTTAGGTGTGGAATTTATTCGGTTCGATATGAGCGAATATATGGAAAAACATACGGTCTCTCGTTTGATCGGATCTCCACCGGGCTACGTCGGCTTTGAGCAAGGGGGGCAATTGACGGATGCAATCGTTCGAACTCCTCATTGCGTACTGCTCTTGGATGAAATCGAAAAGGCTCATGAAGATATTTATAATATTCTTCTACAAATTATGGATCATGCCACTTTAACCGATAACAACGGTAGAAAGGCGGATTTTAAACAAGTGATTCTGATTATGACGACGAACACCGGCGCCAGGGAGCGCGCGGCGAATCCTTTAGGGTTCGAGAATACGGCGCTACTTGATCGGGGTTTGAAAGCGATCGAGAGGCAATTTTCTCCCGAATTTAGGAATCGTCTAACGGCCATCATAGAATTTTCTTCGCTGGAAGAAGATGTCGTTTCCCGAGTAGTCCGCAAACAATTAGAGCTTTTAGACGAGCGGTTAAAGGAAAAACGGATCTCTCTGGAATACGAAGACGAGGTACTGTTGTTTATCGCAAGGAAAGCGTATGACCCGCTATTCGGCGCTAGACCTGTTCAAAGATGGATCGATTCGAATATCTCTAAAAAGCTTTCCGAGGAAATTTTGTTCGGTGAGCTTCGAAGCGGCGGACGCGTCTTACTTCGCGAAGTAGATAACGAGTTGACTTTGACATTTTCCCCTCACGAGCCGATGACGAAGTGATTATGATTCAAAGTAACGGTGGCTTAGTTCCCAAAAAATCGATTCTTCTCGCCTTCGTTCTTCTAAGCGTATTCGCTTCCTGTAAGGATAACTATCTTACGATCGAGGGACGTACGATTTCGACGGTTGGGTTGGTCCCGCCGAAGTCCGGCGTTTCTGCTAAGCAACTCTTTACGGAATCGAAGAATGTCATGATTTCTACGGATTCAAGAGAGGCGTCTCGAGCAGGTTTAGAAATTTATAAAAAAGGCGGGAATGCGGTGGATGTAGCTATCGCCGCCTCTTTTGCGGTTTCCGTAACTCGTCCACAATCGACCGGGATAGGAGGCGGAGGATTTTTACTCTTACATAACTCGCGTGATAGAAAAACATACGCCTTTGATTTTAGAGAACGAGCGCCTCGTTCCGCGTCTCGAGACATGTACAAGGAAAAACCGAAAGAAGATTCGTTATTAGGATATCGCTCCGTAGGTGTTCCGGGTACGGTTGCAGGATTGGTAAAAGTTCAGAAGCAATTCGGGAAATTGTCCTTACAGGAAGTTATGGCGCCTGCGATTCGCCTGGCCGAAGTAGGATTTCCGATTTATGAGGATTTACGCGAGGCGATTCAGGAATCTTCCGAGGATATGAGCCCTGGAATGAAAGAAATATTTATTCCGAAAGGTAAAATGCCGAATACCGGAGACATATTGATTCAGAAGGACCTTGCAAAAACGTTGAGGATTATCTCAGAAACCGGCGAACGAGAATTTTACAACGGACGAATCGCACAAAGCCTTGGAAGGTTGATGAGGGAGCAAGGAGGGTCGGTCTTTGAAACCGATTTGGCTAGGTATCAAGTAAGAGAATCTCCTCCCTTGGAAATCGAATATAGGGGGTATAAAATACGCACTATGGTTCCGCCGTCCTCCGGAGTTCATATGCTGACCATGTTGCGGATGCTGGAAACGAAGAAATTGAAGGAATTATATAAGTCTTCCAAGGCGGACTATTATCATTTTTTAGCGGAAGTCATGCGAAGAGGATACTCGGATAGAGCCGTCATTGGCGGTGATCCGAATTATACGAATGTTCCGATATCTCTTTTACTTTCGCCCGAATATGCATTGGCGAAAATTTCCGATTTTCAACCGGGATTGTCGACGCCGAGCTCCGTCTATTTAAATCGTTTAAATTTAAGAACCGAGTCTCCCCAAACGACTCATATATCCGTCGTCGATTCGGAGGGAAATGCCGTTTCCACGACTCAATCGGTAAATTATCGATTTGGAGCTGCGGTCATTTTAGACGGTTATGGATTCGTATTAAACGACACCATGGATGACTTCAGTAGATCACCGGGCGAACCGAACGTTTACGGATTGATCGGAGCCGAAGCGAATTCGATTCGTCCCGGTAAAACGCCTTTAAGTTCCATGTCACCGACCATCGTGATGAAGGACGATGAAACCTTTCTAGTAACAGGGGCTCCAGGCGGTTCTTATATCGTGAATGCGGTTTTGCAATCTCTTTTGTTCAATCTGGACTTTCAGCTTACTTTGTATGAATCCGTGGCCAAGGCAAGAATTCATCATCAATTCTTTCCGGATGCTTTATACATAGAGGGTGCCGCAATGGATACCGCCGTTTCCAATCAGCTTAAGTCTAAAAAGCATGAGATTCGAGTCGGCCCTAATTTTGCGAAATTATTTTCGGTCAAGCGAGAGAAGGGCGTACTGTACGGCGCAGCCGATCCGAGGGGGGACGGAGTTCCCCTGGGCGAGTGAGTTGCACGAATATTTTTTACAAAATGACAAGTTTAAATGTTTAGATAATTAGGAAGATTGCATGAAACGAAATGCGCCGAGTTTAGTATGCCCCAATTTGCGACATGCCGTCAAAGCGAAGCATGGATTGGAAAAGGAAAGTATGCGAATCTTTTCGGATGGACGGATTGCCACGACTCCGCATCCGAAGGAATTAGGCTCAAGCCTGACAAATCATTATATTAAAACGGATTTTTCGGAACCTCAGTTGGAGTTTGCTACGAACGCAAGACCCAGAATCGAGGCGATCGTGAGAGAACTCCAGGATCTTCATATTTTTACTTCCCGCCATCTTCAAAACGAATGGATTTGGCCGTTCAGCATGCCCCCGATTCTTCCCAAAGAAGAAAAGGATATCCCTTTAGGACAGTACGGCGCCTCATTCTCGGGCGAATGGAAAACGATTTATCGGAACGGACTCGGCCATCGATACGGGAGAAGGATGCAGACAATTTCGGGGGTTCATTATAATTTTTCCTTTTCGAACCTCTTTTTGAGGCAAATTTTCGAAAAGGAAATCTCTAAATTTAGTAAAGAAGAAATTTCCGAAATGTATCTTTCCGTCATCCGTAATTTTTTTCGGAAAGTTCATTTCGTACTTTATTTAACCGGAGCGACTCCTGCGTTCGATGAAACGTTTCTTCCCGTTCCGGTCGACTTTCCTTTTTCGAAGCATAAATTGCGTACTTATTTCGCACCTTACGCCACTTCATTGCGAATGAGCGAAATCGGATATACGAGTAAGGTCCAGGATGGATTGCCGATTAATTACAATTCTCTACAGGAATATATCGATGGAATGTGCTACTCGGTTAACACTCCTTATTCTGGGTATGAAAGTTTCGGAGGTCCTCCGAATCAATTAAATCCGAATTATCTTCAAATCGAAAACGAATTCTATTCCCCGATACGACCCAAGCAAATTCCGAAAAATCAGGAACGTCCGTTGGAAGCGCTACAAAATCGAGGAATTCAGTATATCGAGATACGATGTTTGGACCTGGAACCCGAATCACCGACAGGAGTCAGTAAACCGAGCTTGGCTTATATTCAAATGATTCTCCTAGACGGGATTTTACGTCCGAGTCAGGCCATACTAGATTCCGAAAAAGAAAGAATTCGTGAAAATACGAAACGAGTCATCTGGGAAGGTCGAAAGCCGGGTTTAAAGATTTTAGGAGAATCGAATTCCGAAATCGATTTCGTGCAGGAGGGCAAGGACTTTACCAATTCTCTTTTTCCGATCGCCGAGGAGTTAGATCGCCACTCCGGAAGAACGTTTTATCGAGAAACCCTGTATGCCATGCTCGCTAAGTGGGATGATCCTGGAAAAACTCCATCCGGTCGGTTCTTAAACAGATTATTGGAAGAGAATTGGGAATTCTCGGATTTGGGAATTCATTTAGCCAAGGAAAACTACCGAAATCAATCTCAAATGGAGCTAACGCCGGGTAAATGGAATTCCTTCGAAAAAGAAGTTCATCGATCCGTTTGGGAGAGGGATAAAATTGAGGAAACTGAAAAAGTCCGGAAGCATCCCACGCCGAAAATATGCAACCATTGAAGATCCAACTAGAACCGGGCCGGAAATTAGATCCCGAAGAATTTATTCTAAAAGACTTTGCAGATCTGGAAATTTCCACGCAGATCATTATAAGAGATGCACTGAATCGCGGTTTGACTGTTGAAGTCCTAGATCGGGCCAGTCATTTTCTTCGAATTTCCGGGAAGGGCGTGACGCGTCTAGTTAAGGAAGCCTCGAAAACCGATTTGGATTCGTATATGACCTTTCTGGTCATGGAAAATAAGACGGTAACAAAGCTGGTGCTGGCCGAAAAGGGAATTCGTGTACCGATCGGAACAAGCGTTCTAAAGAAAGAAGATGGTATCGATTATTATAAATTGAATTCCGGAAAACGAATGGTAGTGAAACCGGTGACTACGAATTTCGGAATCGGAATCACGATTTTACCTCCGCAATCGCCCGAATCAATCGTAGAAAAAGCCCTGGAAACTGCCCTGTCTTTCGCCGAAACTGCGATCATCGAGGAATTCGCCGAAGGTCAGGAATATCGATTTTTAGTCGTCGGGGCAGAGTGTGTCGCCGTATGCAATCGAGTTCCTGCGAATGTCGTCGGTGACGGAATTCGGAGTGTCCAAGAGTTATTGATCGAAAAAAATCAAGACCCCCGACGAGGGATCGGTCATGTTACCCCTCTGGAAAAGATTCGCCTGGAAGAAATTGAACTAAACGTATTGGCGGAACAGGGGAAAGCCCCAACTACGATTCCGCAGCCGGGGGAAACGGTTTATTTACGACGGAATTCCAATATCAGTACCGGAGGAGATTCCATCGACGTTACGGATTCTACTCATCCGGCCTATAAGAAAATCGCAGTGGATGCGGCCGCAGCTGTGAAAGCTAAAATTTGCGGGGTCGATATTATCGTTCAGAATTTGGAACGGGAAGGCGACTACAGAGTTCTAGAATTGAACTTTAACCCGGTATTATATATTCATAATTTTCCGTACCGGGGCAAGAACCGAGACGTAGGAAATAAGATCCTAAATCTGTTGGGCTTTTGAGATTTTCGGCTTACTACGGACGTAATCGACGATATCTCTGGATTCGTACATTTTGATATCCCCATCGACTAAAAAAGGAACCTGACTTAAACCTCCCAATTGCACGACTTCCTCTCGTCCGGCGGTTCCTCGACTGGCCTCTACCAGTTCAAAATCCTTTCCAACTTCCAAACCGAGTTTAGAGAATTCGTCTCTCACGTACGCGCAATAAGGGCAGGTTAGGAACTGGTAGAGCTTCATCATTAGGCGGGAATTCCTATTTTCTTTTGCAATTCTCCGTTACGCGAAAGTTCCACGACGATATCGTGACCACCGATGAATTCTCCCTCGATATATAATTGCGGGATCGTCGGCCAATTTGCAAATTCCTTAATACCTTCCCTAACGCTTTGGTCGGAAAGAACATTGAAAGATCCGAAATCGACTCCTAAGCTGCGCAGAACATTCGTCACTCCTGCGGAAAAGCCGCACATCGGAGCCTCGGGAGTTCCTTTCATAAACAGGAAGATCCGCTTAGAATCGATTAGTCCTTGGATTTTTTCTTTGAGTATTTGGTCCATTTTAATTCCTCTTAGTTTATTGTGAAAAGAAATCTATGAAATTTTCGTTTCTATCGCAAGTGCATGCACTTCTTCTTTGAGTTCTTCCTGTAGAGTCGCATATACCATTCGATGCTGTTCTATCATAGATTTACCTTCGAACCCGGGATATTTCACAATTGCCTTGATATGCACTCCGTCTCGGTACGGGTCCAGGATTTCTACGGATGATCCCGGGAGACCGGTCTGGATTTTATCGCGAATTTCTTCGATTGTCATTGTTCTTACTGTTAGACTTTTACCGATCGGCGGTTGAAAATCTTTTGTTAAGGATAGCGTCCGACAAAAGCGAACGCGGACAACCTTTTTTCCTAAGGGGCCGCAGTCTTTAGCTCCAATGCATGGATTCCTTTCGATTGAAGAATGGGATTTAAAACGGAATATATTTCTCGGTGTTGAGCCAGGAGACTCTTTTCTCGAAACGATTCCGAAACGATTTTGATGCGAATATGGGTTCCTCTCGCAAGCCCTTCCGGATTTCCGCCGTGACCCGCGTGTTCCGCCGAGAAATCTTCCACTTCGAGGACCGATGGTGAAAAGGTGCTGCGGAGTATGAATTCAATTTCTTCGACCGAATCTACCATAACCGCCTAGGTCCTCGTTCCGATTCCTCGGCTGAGTAGAAAAACCGAAAGGGAGTAAAGTAATATAGTTCCTATCGCTAAAAGTCCGATCGCCAATCCGGGATCTATATCACTGACGCCAAGGAATCCGTATCGGAAAGCGTTTACCATATAGAGAATCGGGTTTAATTTAGATACGATCTGCCAAGCTTCCGGGAGCATCCGAATCGAATAGAAAACGCCGCCTAGATAAGTCAAGGGTGTTAGAATGAAAGTCGGGATGATGGTCACGTCATCGAACTTTTTGGCATACAATGCGTTTAAAAATCCGCCCATAGAGAACATCAACGCGGAAAGCGCTACCGTTATGATTACGATCCAGGGGCTGTAAAGTCGTAACTCCGTAAAAAAGAGCGAGACGGCGGTCACGATGACGCCGACTAAAATTCCGCGAATCACTCCTCCGATGGAATACCCTAATACGATGAGATACGCCGGCGTCGGAGAAACAAGGAGCTCTTCGATATTTTTTCCGAATTTAGCGCCAAAGAACGAGGACACTACGTTATTGTATGCGTTCAAAATTACGGACATCATCACTAATCCGGGAACGATGAATTGGATATAAGTATGTCCGCCTACATCGCCGATTTGAGATCCTATGAGTTTGCCAAAGATCAAAAAATATAAGGAGATCGTGATTCCGGGCGGAATTAGCGTTTGAACCCAGATCCTTAGAATTCTAACGGTTTCCTTCCGGACTATCGTCGAAAATGCGTTAAATTTTTCCCTGAAGTTCAAAGTTTCTTCTCCACTAGTTTTAGGAATAATTCTTCTAGTCTATTGGATTTATTTCTCATGCTAGTGATTTGAATTCCTTCTCTGTCCAATAAGCGGAATAAATCGTTGAGAGAATGGCTCTTGCTGATATCGACCTCGAGAGTTAAATTATCCACTTTACGTAAGGCAAAACCGTTAAGGGCCGACGGAATCGGAACCGCTTCCTTTAAATCCAAGATGAAAGTTTCCGTGTCCAATTGTACGATCAGTTCCTTCATTGTGGTGTTCTCGACGATAAGCCCTTTGTCGATGATTGCAATTTTACGGCAGAGAGTTTCCGCCTCTTCCAAATAGTGCGTGGTAAGAATGATCGTAATTCCGGATTCGTTCAATTTGATGAGAAATTCCCAAAGAGATCTTCTAAATTCTATATCCACTCCCGCTGTGGGTTCGTCCAGAATTAGGATCTTGGGGTTATGCACCAGAGCCCTCGCGATCATTAGTCGACGTTTCATTCCACCCGATAGACGTCCGGCGGTTTCTTTTCGCTTATCATAAAGTCCTAACTGTTTTAAATATTCGTATGCTCTTTCGGTCGCGACCGATTTTTCCAAACCGTAATATCCGCCTTGGTTGATCACGATCTGTTCGACTTTCTCGAAGATATTAAAATTAAATTCCTGGGGAACTACGCCTATAAACGATTTTGCAAGGGTAAGATCGGTATCGATATCGGCCTCGTAGATTTTTACTTTTCCCGAAGTTTTATTCACCAACGAACTTAATATTCCGATGGTGGTGGACTTGCCTGCACCGTTCGGTCCTAATAGCGCAAAGAATTCTCCCTCTTCGACCGTTAAATGAATTCCCTTTAAGGCCTGCACGCCTCCGGAATACGTTTTGACTAAATTTTCAATCTCTAATGCTTTCTTCATTCTGAAGGAAATCGACTCCTTTGTAAGCATCCTGAAAGACGCTGGTTTAACGCAATCCTTTGGTAACTCAAATTACGGAACGCTTAGAATTTCTCTGGCCTTCCTTGCCGCATTTCTCGCAATTTCCGGAAGAGCAGGATGAATATAAATCATTTTCAGCAAGTCATCTAGAGTCCCGTTCATCGTCATTAAGAGTACGAATAAATGCGCTAGGTTGGAAGCCTCGTCTCCTAAAACATGAGCTCCTAAAAGTTTTCTTGTCTTCCGGTCTACTAAAATTTTCACGAACGAATCTTCCGATAATCGCGCCATGCCCATCGCGCTGGCAGAGTACGGATTGATTGCGGAAATATAATCGGCTCCTTCCGAGATGAGTTTTTGTTCGGTCTTGCCGACGGCCGCCACTTGAGGATGGGTAAATACCGCATGGGGAACAGGAGGATATTCGATCGGAATACGCTTTTTATCCACGTACAAAGATTGAAATAAGGCCTCTCCTTCGAAATTCACCGAATGACGGAAAAAATATTTCCCGATGATATCGCCAAGCGCATAGACTCCGTCCGCGGTAGTTTCAAGAAACTCGTTCGTTTTGATATATCCGCGCTCGTCGGTTTGAATATTCGTGTTATGCAGATCGAGCCAATCGGAATTCGGTCGGATACCGGTCGCGACTAATAGAGCGTCTCCTTCCATCTCGAAACTTCGACCTTCCCGCTCGCAAGATAGGCGAAAAATTCCCGCTCGATACTCTACAGTCTTAACAATTGTCTTTAAGCGAACATCGTGTTTTTTTGAGAACGCTTTTTCAAAGCCTTCGATTATGCTTTGATCCTCCTGGGAAAGCATCCTATTTCTGACAAGGAACGTGGTTTTGGATCCGAAGGACGCATAAGCAAATCCTAATTCAAGGCCGATATATCCGCCTCCTAACACTAGGAGACGCTTGGGAAGATCCGTTCTTCGCAGGGCTTCCCGACTGGTCATATACGGCGTTCCTGCAAGGCCGGGAATATCCGGAATAACCGGTCTGCATCCCGCAGCGATGAAAATTCGGTCGGCAGTCAAGAGTTGGTCGTTTACTTTCACGACCCTGTCCTCTAGGAAGCGACCTTCGTAAGAGTAGAAGTCGATGTTCGGATTTTTTTCATAGGCGGGGAGAATACTATCCGAATCCGCATCGACGGTTCCGGAAATCCGTTCCACTAAGGTTTTGAAATCCACGCTAAAGGGGCCGGGAATTTCCAATTGAAAGCGGTTTGCGTCCGAGGCTTGAGCGAGAATCTCGGCAGGATGGATAAGCATTTTGGAAGGAATGCAACCCCGGTTCAAACAGGTTCCGCCTAATCGATCCTTTTCTAAAATTGCGACTTTATATCCTAATTTTGAGGGTGGAGTGATTAACTTTGTTCCACCGCCCGAACCGATTACGAGAATATCATATTTTTTCATGCTGAGACGGGAAACGGAAGACTTCCATCCAATCCGTTTTCCTCCGAATACGTTCTGCATTTAGAGTGAGAAGATTGGCGAGCAAAAAAGGGAATCGTATTTTAGACTCTACCACTTATCTCGAAGGGATCTCAAAGTCAGAAAAAGAGTACGTTCATCCTCGGGTAAATTCGGTTGAGCCGATTTGTTTCGAATACCGGATAAAAGCG
This sequence comes from Leptospira inadai serovar Lyme str. 10, assembly GCF_000243675.2. Taxonomy (NCBI): domain Bacteria; kingdom Pseudomonadati; phylum Spirochaetota; class Leptospiria; order Leptospirales; family Leptospiraceae; genus Leptospira; species Leptospira inadai. The sequence continues at coordinate 62,105 of NZ_AHMM02000016.1, forward strand.
ATGCAGACGGTTTGGAACAGAGGAAAAAAGGATTGAAGGTTCGTTCTTCCGCGAAGTTCGTAGTCCAGAATTCCGCATCGGATTTCAGGGAATTCACTTTTTTCAAAGCAGCATGCGCGGCCGAGTTCGCGGGATCGACGGCTAGACTGAATTTTAGATTATTCTGAAAGTAATCGTGACCCGGGTAGAGTTTCACTCCGTCGGGAAACTGATAAAATATCCGGGAGACCGTTTGGTAGAGCGTAGACGGATCTCCTCCATTCTTACAATTTCCCACGCCGCAATTAAAGATAGTATCCCCGGTAAATACGCCGACTGGAACCTTATTTTCAATCTGAACTAGGCAAATATGGGCGAAGGTATGTCCCGGAGTATCCAAAACTTCCAAATAGGAATTTCCTTCTCGATCGGAAAGAATCCGTTCTCCGGAATGAAGAGAGCGACTTGCCGAGGGAACAGTTTCCATCCCCTGGGGATGAGTCAAGACGATCGATTTGAATTCTTGAACCAGCCCTTCGTTTCCGGCCGTATGGTCCCAATGTTCATGAGTATTGACGATGTATTCGAGAGACCAATTCTTTTCCTTTAACACGGCGCTGACTTGCGAAGAATCAAACGGGTCTAGACAGAGAGTCTCTTCCGTGTCAGGTTGCCGAATTAAGTAGGTGAAATTTCGAAGCGAGCTATGAGTGTAAATTCGGACGATTTCCAGCATGATCGCTAAGGAATAATATCTAGATGTTTGTCCAGATTGGCGATTCTAAGAATCGTCATCACGTCTCTGCTTAAATTTCTCAATTTAAGACTGCCTTGGCGTTCCGTCACATATTTCTGCGTATTAAAAATAGCACCGATGCCGGATGAGTCCAGATAAACATCGCCTTCAAAGTCTATGATGATTTCCTTGCTGCCTTCATCAAATTGTTTGATGATCAGTTCTTTTAACGCGAAAGCGTTCTTCAAACTAACGTTACCCTGGATCTTTACGATGCATATTCCGTCCTCTATGGACACATCTGTTTGAAAACCTTCCAATGGAAACGGCTCCGATTTTTCTATTTATATGACCGTCCTCGAGTTGCTAATGCATCCGAACCGTCTCGAAAATCAGAAATTTCGAAAGGTTGCACGGGGAGGGAATCCGATCATTGAGCATAAATTGTGGCAAAGGGGAGGTAAACTCTTTTTTCCCCTGAAAATTGGCCAATTCTTAGCGGATAAAAACAAGAAATAGCTGGAAAATTCATCCAGTGAGGAAAAATTGAGTGGGCGTTTTCCGAATGACCAAGTCTAGTATTTTGACCGATAAATTGAATTGAGATGCGAATTAAATTTTGGGGAGTTCGGGGCTCCATCTCTTCCCCCGTAAAAGGCGATTTAATCCGGGCGAAGATTCTGAAAATTCTGAGCCTGGCTTCACCGTCGGATCTTCAAAGTCCGGAGGCGATCGAGGATTTTTTAGATTCCTTGGCTTTATCGAATTGGAGTACGTACGGCGGTAACACTACCTGTATCGAAATTCGCGATAAGGAGGATCGTCTTATCATTATCGACGGCGGTACTGGCCTCCGCGAATTGGGAAATTCTATCCTGCAAGAGGGATATTTGCAAGGAAAAGGTTCCGCAGTCTGGATTTTCACTCATACCCATTGGGATCATATCCAAGGAATTCCGTTTTTCGTACCTCTCTATACGCCCGGCAATAAGTTCGAGTTCGTAAGTTCCGTAGAAAATTTAGAAGAAAGACTGAGATACCAGCACGCGTTCACTCACTTTCCGGTTCCATTCGACGGATTTCAGGCGGGAAAAACCTATCGCCATGTTCCCGAAGGAAGAGCTTTTCGAGCCACCGATTCCGTCACTGCCATTTCGAAAGCGGTTCGTCATCCGGGCGGAAGCTATTCGTATCGGTTCGAAGAAGACGGCAAGTCTCTTATTTTCGCTTCGGATGCCGAGTTTAATTTGGATGAGATGGAGAACATCGACGATTACCTAAATTACTTCCGCGGCGCTGATGTTCTCGTTTTCGATACTCAATATACGTTCGAAGAATCCTTACAGAAAATCGATTGGGGTCATAGCACCGCCTCGATGGCGACGGATATCGCTCTTCGCGCCAACGTTAAAAAGTTGGTCATGTTCCATCACGACCCCTCTTATGACGACGAAAAACTGGACGCGGTCTATTTGCGCGCGATTAAATATAAAGAAATGTTCGATCCCGACAATCAGTTGGAAATCATTATGGCAAGGGAAGGCTTAGAGATTCAAGTCTAGGATCTTTATCTTGTTTTTTGCATATAGCGGAGGAGCTCATGAGTGAGTATATCATAGGTATCGATGCGGGTACCACCGGAATTCGTACGTTTTGCTTCAATCGATCCGGAGCCGTTATTTCCAGCGCTTATTCGGAATTTAAACAATATTTTCCGAAACCTGGTTGGGTCGAACATGACCCCGAAGAGATTTGGGCAAAGACGGAAAAGTTGGTCGTAAAGGCGATTCGCAACGGAAAGCTTCGCCCGGAAGATGCGATCGCGATCGGAATTACAAATCAACGGGAAACCACGGTTTTGTTCGAAAAGGATTCCGGCGCTCCCGTATACAATGCCATCGTTTGGCAATGCCGCCGGACCGCGGATTTTTGTACTAATTTAAAAAAGGAAGGCCTGGAACCTACTTTCCGAAGAAAAACCGGACTCGTTGTGGACGCGTATTTTAGCGGAACGAAAATACGCTGGATCTTGGACAATGGGAAAGGCGTACGGGCCAAGGCGGAGAAGGGCAAGATACTTTTCGGAACCATCGATACATATCTGTTGTATCGATTGACTAACGGAAAGTCGCATAAAACGGATCATACGAATGCGAGTCGAACGTTAATTTTCAATATCGAAAAGAAGGAATGGGATAAGGAACTCCTGAAAATCTTAGATATCCCGGAGGCCATTCTTCCTGAAACGCATAATTCCAGTAATTTGTTCGGTAGAACCGAAGGAGTCAAGGGCCTACCGGACGGGATTCCTATTTCTTCGCTCGTAGGAGACCAGCAAGGAGCACTTTTCGGACAATTATGTACGGAACCCGGAGAGGCCAAGAACACGTACGGTACGGGATGCTTTCTCCTTTTCAATACGGGAAATAAATTACAGATTTCAAAGAACAACCTGATTACGACCCTAGCCTGCGGCCCGGAAGGCAAAACGGTGTATTGTTTAGAAGGCTCTATTTTTATCGGAGGAGCTGTCATTCAATATCTAAGAGACAATCTCAGATTCTTTAAGGAATCCAAGGTTTCGGAGAAGTTGGCCGCTTCGGTTACGAAAGAGGACGAGGTTGTTTTCGTTCCGGCGTTTTCGGGTCTGGGAGCTCCGTATTGGGATATGAATGCTAGGGGAGCCATTTTGGGTCTTACCCGTGATACGACCCAGGAACAGATAACGCGAGCGGCGCTGAAATCCATCGCTTTACAGTCTTATGAACTTGTGGAAGCTATGGAAAACGATACGGGCTCCAAGCTGAAGATTCTTAAAGTTGACGGGGGAGCTACTGCCAATAATTGGCTCATGCAATACCAGTCCGATATTCTAGGAAAAAGAATCGTTCGCCCTTCGAATTTGGATACGACAGTTTTAGGCGCGGCATATCTTGCCGGATTAGAAAGAGGATTCTACACTGGCGTTGCAGACCTAAAGAAAAAACAGAAAACCAGTAAGGAATTTACCCCAAAAATGGGAAATGCACAGAGAGAGAAGGAAATTCGTATCTGGAAAGAATCCGTGAAGCGAATTTTAACCGGTAATTAAGCGCGCAAAAAGCCGGAGAACTTCCTTTTCCGGTTCTTCTTTTATTACTAGTAGTTATAGGACAATAGAGAAAACTCGAAAGGCTTTCGGTCGTTTGCAATTCCAGCTCCGACTACGAGTTTTGTTTGATCATACCTCGGAATATCCACGATTCCCCCTTGGGGGATTCTGAACATTTCATAAGAATCTTTTTCGCGCTTCGAGATGAGTATATCGAAACGGAGAATTTCCAGGTTTTTATCGGTTTGGAATAATACCTTATCGCCGGTAACGGAATATAGTTTCAGACCTTCCCCTTCTCGATTGAAATTGTATTTATCGGAAGGGATACTCGAAAATCGAATTTCCTGGCGATTGCCGAGTTCTATTTGACTCTCTTCCACTTGCTCCCAATAAATATGAAATATTCCTTCTTCATAATATATTTTTCTCGAAAACCTTCTGAAAATTTCTTTTTCCACCACTTCTTCGAAAGATTCCCCTAAATTAGGTTGTTTGGATGGACCGTCCAAGATTTGTTTCCATCTATTTTTAGAAACGTTTCTTTCGACCATATTTCGCACCGGAAGAGAAAGACCGGGAATCGAAAATTTTAGAATTCGTTCATCGAGCGAATTAAGAATCGAGTTTAAAAAAGGACCGTGGATCAACGGAAGAATTTCTATCGAGAAAATTCTATCCCGTAAAAAGGCCGCGAATTCGGGCTCGTGTGCGAATAAGTTGGAAACGATCGTTTGCTCCTCGGCGGGCGAGCCTGCATATAGAATTTTTACCAATCGAAATAGATAGCTTTTACTCTCGGGGTCGAAATATAGGGTTTCGATTTTTCTTGAAACCTCATTTTCATCCAGTTCAGGATTCACTATATCTCGGAGCGATAAGTAACGAGTGGAGTTCATTCTTGTTCTGTTTTGTCTAAAGAGGTGAAACGTATCCGCAGTCCGTTTGACGCCTATCTGAGTCGCTTGTCCTGGCGCTCTTAGAATGGTAATCGGTGGATTTCCTTTGGTTTTGTACGGATTCGAGTCTATCAAAAATAGATTCCCATCGCTGAGCTCTCTCGCTCCCTTAGGGAACTTTCCGTCCTCTTTCCAAAGCCTTCCGTTTTGGTAAGAAAGGTAGGATGGGCTGCGCATGGGTCGACTTTGGTACGTTCTTCTTGCATAGTCGATTTCGTATAAAAAGGAAGGAATTATAGCGGGTTGAGAATAGAGATACGGTAATTCTTCGATCTCAATTACCGGAAAATCGTAAAAAGGAGAAATTTTCGTTTTAACTCTGGCAACCGAATCGGAGTCACAAAGAAAAAAGTGATAATTTATTCCTTCGACGTGAATCATTTGGCCGCAACGTAAGGCAAGAACGGTTCGGGTAGTGCGAAGGCGGTCAGCGATGTACTATCCGATTTCCCATAGATAACATCCCTGTTAGGTCAATATTCCTCTTCCAATAAGTCCGGATGTAAGACCGATAAGCCGGGAGGTTCGAGATTTCTTTTAGAAAGTTTACCCACGAGCTGGCCCTTAAATCTAGTCCAATCGTACGTTTCCTTAAGTTCGGAAATTTCATCGTCGAAACCATACTGAATGAAATCGACGATTTCTTGTTCCGTTAGCCCGGTAACGAGGGAAGTGTCGGTGACCGTTCTCAGGATTTTACGAACATCCCGTTCATTCCAGGCCAGGATCGTAACCAACCTAGCTGTCCATTCGATATGACTCACAAGGATATTCTGCGGGAATTCTCCAGTATTTCAACCGAGAAATATATTCTTTCGGAAAGTTCTAAAGCTTGCGAATCGCTAAAATACTCATATCGTCCTGAATACGACCACCTCCGTATAGGGCGATTTCTTCGAACAGAGTATCGATTAATTTTCTAAGATTTTCTTTCGGTGCAGTTTCTAAAAACTTGTACAAATTCTCTCCGTAAAAGCTGTTTTTCATTCGGCTTTTCTGCTCAAAGAGACCGTCGGTGAAACTGAATAGGACGTCTCCCGACGCCATCCGAAAACTTTTGGACGGCTTTTCCCTGTTGAGCGGGGGATTCATGACGGTGGAGAGGAAGAATCCATCGGTGTCCAGGATTTCGGTAGAATGATCCTCTTTCCGAAAGAGCACGGAACTAGGATGTATTCCCGATTGTAAAAAATTACCGTCGCAATCGGCCCTCATTAGAAGAAACGTGGCGTAAATACTCCGGTGAATCGTCGGAAAGGTCTTCGTTCTTTCTTCCAGGTGTAGATTAATTTCATGAATCACTTCTTCCGGTTTGGTACATGTATGCACTAGGTGCGACATTTGATTCATCACCATCATACTAAATAGGCCCGCTACATAGCCGTGTCCGGAGGTGTCACCGATTCCGAACCAATAGTTTCCGGATTTATCCTTCAAGAAATTATAGAAATCTCCTCCGATAGGATTATAGGTGAGGCAACGCCCGAGAACTTCATAATGTTCATCCTTGAAGTCCAAAGGAAAAACATAATTTTGCATACGGCTATCGCCGCGTCGGAACCGCTTAATGATTTTTCCGTATTCCTGTTCTTCGGGTAGGATTCTTTCCGTTAAGTATAACGCGAAGGCGACGTAATTTAGAAATAAAGTGAATGCCGCAGCCGCGAGAATCAATACGGGCGGTTGAACAAGAAAATTATAATATGAGAATCCTACGATAAAGCAAGCTAACAGGGAAAAATTTAGAACTAGAATGATCCTCCAGGCTCCCTTAAAATATTGCTTGATCGTATACGCTGTTCTCATTTATTTTTAAAATACGCGTGATTTTGGTATTCCTTTTTGGAATAGTTTCTTCGAGAAATTCGGAAAGCCTCGTCTTCCGCGTAAGGAGTCCGGATTCCTTCTGCGACTCCAAAAGGCTTTTCTTTGTAGCCTGTTTCGTAAAGCATCGGAATTATCGTCTCACTTTCCCTGTCGTAATGATAGAGCATTCTATACTCGGACGATACGTTAGACACTCCAGAGGACTGCAAAGGTTTTCCTCTTTCTCCGGTATTTTCCTCGGTTTCGATGCTGGAAGTCGTCAGAAGCACCCAATTTCCCCTGGTTTCGAACGTTCCTTTTCCATCTATCCGAATACGACGAAATTTATTTCCATCCTCAATCTCTCGTATGTAGGTTTTTCGAAATGTTTTATCCTTTTCTGAAAATTCGATAGATTCCGAATGTTTCTCTATGTAGGTCAAGGACGTCAAAGGGGAAAGACCTGGGAGCCTCTTTGAATATGTTCCTGAAAGTATAACGTCGCTTGCGGTTTGTTTGTCGGAAGGTAGTTCCCGGATCCAGGCCGGTGGAAAGCAAGCTGCAAGTAGAATAAGAACGGGTATACCGGATAGAAATCGGAAGATTTTCATCGTACTTACTCTTCTTTGTCACGAATACATTAAGATTACTCGGTAATTTTCTAAACTACCGTTGCGATCGTATACATACTCGAAAAGGCGCTCTATGAGCGCAAACCGAATATCATTAGAATTGGAAGTAGATAAAGTCTCCGCCCCCGTCCCCGAAGATTCCCATTAAAAGAAGAATTACGAAGGAGAAAACGGGTAAAAGCCAGGTGAACTGGGATCGAATTTTATCCCGAATTGCCGGATAGTACTGTACCGCATTCCATAAAAACGCAAGTAAAATGAAAAATAGTAATTCTTCCCAGCGGGCAATTCGTTTTCCTGATAACAAATTCCCGAAACCGACGAAGTACTCTCCGGTCAATCTCAGGGAATCCTTTCCCATGGCCGCCGATCGAAAGAATATTCCGGAAAGGGAGAAAAGGTGCATCGTGAGGACAACCCTCCAGAAACGATGGAATCCTTTCGGTTCCACGGCTGTCTTGGGGTTCTCCGGGGAAACAAGTCTTTCGATTCCTAAGAGAAGTCCTAAATAAGCTCCCCAAAATAAATATCCGAAATTAGCACCGTGCCAAAGCCCTCCTAAGGTCATGGTCAAGAGGGAGTTCAATTGGGTTCGCCAAACTCCGCCGCGGCTTCCGCCTAACGGAATATATAAATAATCTTTTAACCATGTTGATAATGTAACATGCCATCTTCCCCAAAACTCGCGAAAGGAAGGGGAGAGAAAGGGACCCCGGAAGTTTTCGGGAATATCATAGCCGAGTAAGAAGGCAGAGCCTCGGGCGATATCGGTATATCCGCTGAAATCGCAATAAACCTGGCTCGCGAACGCGAATAGAACCAGATAAAGCGAGCTCGCATTATATTCCGCAGGATGAGCATAAATCGGATTAACGATACCTGAAATATTATCCGCTATCACCACTTTCTTGAATAACCCGGATAGGATTAAGAAAACGCCCCACTTAATTCGATCGAAATCGATCCAGGGCTTGTCCAGTTTAGGAAGAAAATCAGTGGTCCTCATGATCGGACCGGCGATTAATTGGGGAAAGAATAGAATAAATAGAAAATAGTCGAGAGAGCTAATACGCTCGGGCACATGATCTCTATGAATATCCACCTGCAATGCGATCAGTTGGAAAGTGTAAAAGCTGATCGCTAATGGAAGAGGGATATTGATTCCTTTTCCGAAATCGGAAAAAGAATGGCCTCCTCCGACTAAATCCAGCGTGTCCAATACAAAGTAAAAATACTTAAAGAAAGCAAGATTCAAAAAGTTTAATACGATAATCCAAGTCAAAAGCTGCGTCGTCGGTAAGCCTGCGGATTTCTTTTCCCAGAGCTTTAGGGAAAAGAAAAAATTCACGCCGATGACGGTTAGAAAATGAATCGAAAACGCTAGACCGGAATAGAAATAGAAAAGTAAGGAGGATACTAAAAGAAGGTATTTTTTCCATTTTTGTGGAAAGGACCAATATAGTAAAAAAGTTATCGAAAAGAGAGCAAGATAAGGGAGTGAATTAAATAGCATGCTTTAGGCTTTACCGCAATTCCCTCAAGGGGCAAACAGATATAAAAAACGGACCTTACTGACTCCAAATCCGACTCTTTCTAACAGGGTCGGATTCTCCGGAGAAACTCCTTGGATATGATACACCGTCTCGGGCTTTTCCTTAGCGTAGGAATAAAATACGACCCGGGGATTGGTATTTCCGGGACTCATTACGTAACCGGGAAGGCGAGTTGCCGCGGCCACGGCATCTTCAAAGTAGCCGATACTATCTATCAAGCCGTGGCGGATCGCCTGAGGTGCCGTGAAGATTCTTCCGTCGGCTAATTTCTTTAGATCGGATTCCTTCACCTTTGGCCTACCGATTTTAACCACGTCAAAGAAACGGTCGAAAAGATTATCCACGACGCTTTGTAAAAGTTTCCTTTGCTCTGGGGTCAATTCTTCCAGAGGCGAGCCGACGGCTTTATTTTCGCCGGAGCGGATCGACTGATCTTTTATTCCTATTTTATCCAGACCTTCCTTGACGTTGATTCCCTGCATTATGACTCCGATCGAGCCTGTCACCGTGGTTGGATGGGCCATTAGATAATCGCTAGACATGGAAATATAATAGGCTCCGGACGCAGCAGTATCCATAAATAACGCCAGCACCGGAATTCGTTTCTTTTTCTTAAATTCTAGAACTTCCCGGTAGATAATATCGCTGGCAGTAACCGTTCCTCCTGGGGAATTGATTTTTAGGATCACGGCCTTTACGTTACCGTCCTCCATTGCATAATGGAGTTGGAGTTTGACTGCGGCCAGGACCGAATCCTTTTCACCGGACAGGAAAGAGCCTTCTCTCGAATTGTCGGAAATGATTCCTTCGATCGGTATAACGAGAATCTTATCCTTATCTCGACCGGAGACAGTTTTTTCGACCGGGATCAATTGTCGCGGATTCGGAAGAGAGATGCATGTAAAGGAAAAGATCGTGCTAAGAATCAAAGAAATTTTTAAAAGGACTCTAACTGTGGTCATTGCGAACCTCAAGATACCCATTCTGAAAGACAAGACAGTATCATCAATTCCTTTCCAAATCTAGGAACTTCGCAAAAAATAGTAGTAAACCCGTTTTTTTGTTTCCCTATTGCGAGTTTTTCCCAACCTCCTTCCGCGATGCTCGAATTTCGAACAGAGAGTTCTAAGTTTGTCACGGACGGCACACATTGGTTGTCCTGGAATTGGGTCCATCCAAAGACTTCTAAACAGATTGAAATTCTTGCTCCTTGGAAAACGGAGTTGGCCCCCTTCGGCGGGGGAAGCTTTTTGATGTTTCCATGGGTAAATCGCCATGCCTCTTCGGAATTAATGCTAGGCGGAAAGAGAACGGAACTTTCCGGAATTGTAAAGGATCAAAATGGATATTTAATTCACGGTTTCGTTCATTCGTTGCCGAGGAAAGCTTTGAAGGTTCGATCGGACGGAAAAGGTGCCGAATTTCGCATTCTTATACCGGAAAACTGGGAAGAAAGTCCGGCCGCCTCGATTGCGATTCGAGAAGAATACATTTTGCAAGAAGTCAATGTCGGAACCCTGCTGACCGTCCGGACTAAATTTCACAATCTTAAAGGAAATTCCTTTCGCTTCGTGTACGGATATCATCCGTACTTCCGTTTGGAAGGGGAAGAGGAGGACTGGAAAATCGATCTTCATCTAGATAAGAATTTGGAATTGGATGAACATCTGCTTCCGTACAGTCCGATCGTTTCCAACCCCGTCGAGTCCATTACGGACGGCAGAATCCTTGCGTTAGATCATCTTTTTTACGGGAAGGATCCCAGAATCATATTAGAAAATCGCAAGGAAAAATACTCGATTACGGTTCTGAGCCCACCGGGGGAGGAAGGAGACATTCCGCTAAATTATTACCAAATTTACACTCCGGACGATCGAAAATCCATTGCAATCGAACCTTGTAGCGGCCCTGGAAATGCGTTGCTCTCCGGTCAAGGATTAATCGAGCTAAAAGGCTATTCGGAACTGTCGGGAGAGTTTAGGATTATCGTCAAAGCAACGTGATTCTTGCATATATAGGCTTTCTTCTTGACATAGGAGGGGTCATTTTCAGTCTAAGTTAGAGGGAGATTCCGCATCCAAATGAGTAAACCATTAATAGTACAAAGCGACAAGACAATGCTGCTCGAGGTCGATAATCCCGAATTCGAAGTCTGTCAAACGGTCGTTTCCAAATTTGCGGAACTCGAAAAAAGCCCGGAGTATCTGCACACCTATCGGATTTCACCGCTTTCACTCTGGAACGCCGCTTCGATCAAAATGACGGCGGATGAGATCGTCCAGTGTCTAGAGCAATACTCTAGATATTCGGTTCCAAAAAACGTAATCAATGAAATTCGGGAACAGATCGGCCGTTATGGCAAGGTTAAACTGGTTAAAGAAGAAAACGGGGATCTTTGCATCATCTCCAATGAGAAAGGGTTTCTACAGGAAATCTCCAATCATAGAGCCGTTCAACCCTATATAGAGAGTACGATCGCCGACAAAATCTATATTAAAAAAGAGTTTAGAGGCCATATTAAACAGGCTTTGATTAAAATCGGTTTCCCAGTGGAGGATTTAGCCGGTTACGACGAGGGAAACAAGTACGGTTTCAACCTAAAACCGACCACAAAATCCGGAAGAAAATTCGGAATGCGCGACTATCAGCGAGCCTCCGTAGAGGTTTTTCATGCGGGTGGCGGTAACGAGGGCGGTTCGGGAGTTGTCGTGTTGCCCTGCGGCGCCGGTAAGACGATCGTAGGAATCGGAGTCATGCAAATCGTCGGGGCGGAAACGCTGATTCTAGTTACGAACACTCTCTCTATTCGCCAATGGAAGAACGAGATTTTGGATAAAACCGATATTCCCGAATCCGATATAGGCGAGTATTCGGGTGAAGTAAAGGAAATTAAACCGATCACGATCGCGACTTATAATATCCTCACTCATAGAAAGAAGAAGGGCGGCGATTTTACTCACTTTCATTTATTCAGCGCGAATAATTGGGGTTTGATCGTTTATGACGAGGTGCATTTGCTTCCCGCGCCCGTTTTCCGTATGACTTCCGAATTGCAGGCCAAACGCAGGCTTGGATTGACGGCTACTTTAGTCCGGGAAGACGGACTGGAAGAGGATGTGTTCAGCCTCATCGGTCCGAAAAAGTACGACGTTCCTTGGAAGGAACTGGAAAGCAAATCCTGGATCGCAGAAGCGAAATGTCGCGAAATACGCGTTTCCATGGATGACGATTTGAGAATGCGCTATTCCATCGCCGACGACCGTGAAAAATTCCGATTAGCCTCCGAGAATCCGGAAAAAATGAAAGCGATCGATTTGATAATGAAAAAACATTCCGAATCGCATTTGTTGGTGATCGGGCAGTACATCAATCAACTAGAAGAGATCTCGAAGGCGTTTAAGATTCCGCTGATTACGGGTAAAACTCCGCTAGGAGAACGCCAAGAATTGTATGACGCATTCCGGTCGGGGAGAATCAAGTCTCTAGTCGTAAGTAAGGTCGCGAACTTTTCCATCGACTTGCCGGATGCGAATATTGCGATTCAAGTTTCGGGAACGTTCGGATCTCGTCAAGAAGAGGCGCAACGTTTAGGTCGTATCTTAAGACCGAAAGGCGAGGACAACACTGCGGTGTTCTATTCTCTCATTTCGAGAGATACGAACGAAGAAAGATTCGGTCAGAATCGACAGCTCTTTCTTACAGAACAAGGATACGAATACGAAATTTATACGCTCGACCAATTCCGCGAAGCTCAGCAGGAAGAAAAGGTCGGAGCTTAAAACTAGGCGATATTAGGTTCCGGATAGAGACATGCTGCTTGGAATGAAAAGAGAGGAAGAAATGGATTGGAATGCGCGAAGGCTAGATGTAATCGAGCCCTCTCCGACCTTGGCTATTTCCGCTAAAGCGGCGGAATTGAAAAAAAAAGGGGAAGATATCGTAAGTTTCGGAGCTGGGGAACCCGATTTCGAGACCCCGGCTCATATACGCGAAGCCGCTAAGAAAGCCATCGATAAGGGAATGACCCGATATACCGCGGTTTCCGGCACGGTCGAACTCAAAGACGCTATTATTACGAAATTCAAGCGAGACAACGGTTTAGATTATACTAAAAACCAGATTATCGTCGGAACAGGTGGAAAGCAGGTTATCTATAATTTCTTTCTGGCCACGTTAAATGTCGGCGACGAGGTTATCATTCCCGCTCCTTACTGGGTAAGTTATGCAGATATCGTGCGTCTCGCCGAAGGAAATCCGATTATTATTCCTACTAGTAAGGAGCAAGAATTTAGAATCAGTCCTACGCAGTTAGAACAAGCGATTACTCCTAAGACCAAGGTCGTTATTTTGAATTCTCCTTCCAATCCGACCGGATCCGCGTATTCCCGAAAGGAGTTGGAAGCCCTCGGGGAAGTGATTCTTAAACACAAACTTCTCGTGCTGAGCGACGATATTTATGAAAGAATCGTGTTTGACGGGTTCGAGTTTACGAATATCGCGATGTTATCTCCCGAATTGAAAGAGTTAACCTTTGTGGCAAACGGAGTCTCGAAAGCCTATTCTATGACAGGATGGAGAATCGGATACGGAGCCGGCCCGGTTGAAATCGTTCGGAATATGGATACGATCCAGAGCCAATCCACTTCAAATCCTTCTTCCATTTCTCAAGCGGCGGCGGAAGCTGCATTGATAAGCGACCAAAGCTGCGTAGACGAAATGGCAAAGGCTTTTCAAAAACGTAGGGACTTAATTATCGGCCTCCTTCGAGCGATTCCCGGAGTGGAAGTGAATGTTCCGCAAGGAGCGTTTTACGTATTTCCGTATCTAACCAAGGTTTACGAAACTCAAGGATTCAAAAAGCTGCTATCCTCCTCCGAAGAAGAGAGCAAGAGTAAGGTTTTTTGCGCGTTGTTACTGGAAAAATACAAGGTCGCCGCAGTGCCGGGGATAGCGTTCGGAGACGATAATGCAGTAAGACTTTCTTACGCAATGGGAGAAGAGGATATTAAAAAAGGAATCTCCCGCATCGCCGAAATGGTGAGGGACTTATCCCAATAAGTAACATGCGACGATTCTTCGGAATTGTTTCAGTCCTGATCGGGCTTCTTTCCTTTCCGGTTTTAGGAGAGGCGAGGGGAGAATTCATCGTATTAGAAGTCGGAACTTCTCTGTACCTATTTCCGGATCGAAAATCAGAAATGCTACGGAAATTATCCTTCGGAGAGGTCCTAACTTCCGAAAATCTACGCGAGTTAAAATCCAAGTTTCAATTATTAACCGACAAGGACGGTTTGAAAGGTTGGGTAGAATCTAAGGCGATTTTCAAGATAGGCGATCATGGAAGCTATTCGGTGGTTACGAAGGCTATCGATCGGCTTTTATACCAAGAGTCCACGTTTTCGGAGCTTGAATCCGTATTTTCCTATCTGACTCGCGTTGAAGAGGGACCGATTTTTAAAGGCGACGAATACCTTTTCTTAAAAATCAAAAGATTGGTCGTGCTACAGAGATATCTGGAGCAACTTCAATCGCCGGAGATACGCGGGAAGGCCACCTCGAAACTGGAGGAATTACTACGGCTTTTCCCTTCGGACGTCGGGGTTCAATCTAAGGACGGAGTATGGGGAGATGCTTTGACGAATACGAAAGACGGATCCAAAGTTCGTGTTCGTCCCCAGGCTTTCTGGCGAATCGCCGAGTCGTACCCGAATACGAAACCGGGAGATTTTGCCGCATATCTTGGGGTCAAGTATACGCCCGAAGTTAAGTGCGGTAAGGATCCGATTTGCGCCTTAAACGACGAAGCTTCCCGTCGATTAAAATATCTTTCCTTGAATCCGAACGGAAACTACGCGCGGATTTTTTCCAACCAAATTGATAAGCGACTACAGCAGTTTGTGAAAGATCGGGAAACGCTATTATGCGATACCAAATTGCCGAAGGCGGAAATTCTCGGCTCGTTCAAGACCAAAATCCAAGAACTTCCGTACCGTTACGGTAAGAAATTTCATTCGAAGCTGAAAATCATTTATGAGGAATGCGGTTCCAAGTGAAACTGGCGTCTAAGTTCTATCCCCGAAAAAAGGACTCCTCGTTCGCATCCATCGATCCCATCCTGATTCTTCATGGCTTATTCGGTTCCTCCAAGAATTGGGTTACTGTAGCCGAGTATCTGACGGAGTTTTCGGACGTCTATTGCCTGGATTTGAGAAATCACGGAGATTCGCCTCATTCTACCGAACATACGCTGGAAGCGATGGCGGCCGACGTGGACGAATTTCTCACGGATCGAAACATTTTATCGGCGATCTTGCTAGGTCACTCGATGGGCGGACTGACTGCAATGACCGTTTCCCTGAGGTTTCCGGATAAAGTTTCCCGATTATTGGTCGAGGACGTCGCCCCGAGAGACTACGAATTCGCGTACGAGGCCGAACTTTCCGCTTTAATGATCGACGTTTCCGATTCCAAATCCAGACAAGAGATAGATTCGAAAATGGCGGTTTACGTTCCGGATTCTTTCATTCGAAATTTTCTACTCATGAATTTAGAAAGGAAAGAAGAGGGCGGTTATCGCTGGAAGTTAAACGTAGAGGCCCTCGCAAAATCCCGGAGGATGTTCGAATCGCAGTTTGAAGCGAGGAAATCTCGATTTTCTAAGCCCGCTTTCTTTATTTTAGGGGCGGCTTCCGGTTACTTTCGCGAAGAAGATCGAGAGCCTACTATAGGATACTTTCCTAACGCTAAATTCTATAGCATTCCGGGCGGCGATCATTATATCCATTTTACGAAAGCGAAGGAATTTAAAGAGATCATCACCGGGATTTTTCATTCTAACGAGTTTTTCTCGGTAAAATCAAACTAGCCGTTCCTGCCAGGATCCAAAATAGTATCATTCCGATAGGCACTAATACCGTGAATCCTAGGTTGTAGACGGTTCCGAGAGTTCCCGTGGTAAGAATCGCACCTAATAGTGAGAGGCTTAGTCCCAAATCACTCGCAAGTATTCTCCTTCTAAAGAAAGGAATCACTTCCACCAAAAACACGGCAACCATCGAGCCGACCGTAAACGAGGAAATTTTTAAACCCAATTCCAGCAACCCCTTGGTCTTCTCTTCCGGTAAGGAAAAGAAAAAGAAAGAACTGAGAAATAAAAGAACTCCGAATAATAAGCTACCGCTTTTCGGACCTAGAAAATTCCATCCGAAATCAACTTTTGCGGTTAAGGAAAGGGAATTGATCGAACTTGATAATGTGGACATCGTCGAGGCTAAAATTCCGGACAGGAGCAATCCGAGCAACGGAGAGGGGACTTCCTCTATTAAGAATTCCGAAAATACCTTATCTTGATGAATCGGCTTGCCGGAATAATGAAAATAGAGTAGAGTTCCGATTCCGAGAAATAAAAGCATCTGGATGAAGACTGCGATTCCCGAAACAATCATTGCTTTTTTTGCGGCGTTTAAATTTTTTGCAGCTAACGCGCGTTGTATGAACATCTGATCGGCTCCATGGGTTCCTAAACTTAGCAAGGCTCCGCCTATAACGGCCCAGGGTAGAAAGTAGGTTGCGGTCGGTTTTTGCCACTCGATGATTCTAAATTTTCCCGCCTCCCAAGCCTGTAAAAAAGAAGCCTTACTATCGGAAACTTCAGAGAAAAGGAGTCCGAAAGCGAATACGCCTCCGAAAATATAAACGAAATATTGTAGGGTATCCACCCAAACTACGGATCGAAATCCTCCCTGCATCGTATAGGCCAAGGTCACTAGGGTAATGATCACCAACGAGATTGTTCCGATCCAATAGGATGAAATTAGGTTCGGAAACCGTCTTGCCAATACTAGCTCCAATAAAAGTGCAATCGGTAGCGTCGAGGCGTACAATCGAACTCCGTCGCCTAGAATCCTTGTGGCGGAAAAAAGGGCCGACATCGTTCTCTGAGAGTTTCTTCCGAATCTCTTTCCGACCCATTCATAGACGGACATAAAACCGCCGTGATAGGTAAGGGGAAGTAGGAAGGACGCGACGATCGTCCGGCCTAAAATATAACCTAATACGACTTGCAGAAACGTGAAATTACCGGCAAATGCGATCCCTGGAACCGCTAAAAATGTGAGAGCAGAGGTTTCCGTCGCTACAATGGAAAGTGAAAGCGGAACCCAAGCAAGAGTTCTGCCCGCTAAAAAAAATTCATGAGCATCCGGATTCTTTTTTCCGGTAGTCCAACCGGAGTAAAGGACGAGAGCGAAGTATAAAAGTACGACAACGGCATCTAACCAATCAAAATGCATACGAACGCATCGTTTCTTTTCATCCGGGAATGAAAAGAAGAAAAGCAAATGACGATCGCACAGGAGAACAAACAATGGCGATTACCAGGTCGATATGAGTCTGAAATATAAGTTCCAAGTTCAGGTTCCGGGAACATCCGCAAATCTTGGTTCCGGTTTCGACCTTTTCGGTCTCGCCTTTAAAATCTATAATCGCTTTTCGTTTGAATTCGGAGTATCCGAATCTTTCCGAAGCAGTGTCAAAGGATATGAGGTCCCGCCTTTTTCCGAGGACGAAGACTTGGTATTAGCCGCATATAAAAATTATTTTTCTCTTTTCATTCCGGAAATTTCCCCGCCGCCTTATTCGGTAAAGATGGAATTGGATCTTCCGATGAAGGGCGGTCTTGGATCCAGCGCCAGTGCGGTAGTCGCGGGTTATACGGCGGCCCGTTTTGCCCAAGAAACGTATTTTAAGGGAACGAAGGCGCCTAGCGAGTCCGATTTTTTATACAATCTTGCATTGTTAGAAGGTCATCCGGACAATACCACACCGGCATATCTGGGAGGATTCGTTTTTTCTTACTTTGCCGAAGAGAGACTTTATTATTTTAAGAAAAAATTTCCGAAGGGCATCCATTGTTTTTTCTTAATACCCGAATTCGAGATTGCGACGAACCATTCACGAAAATGCCTTCCCGAAAAATATCCGGTGGAAGACGTTATCTTTAATATGAGCCGCTTCGGTACCTGGTGGGAATTTTTGGAATCGGGTAAGCCGGGACTTTTGCAGAAGGCTCTGGAAGATCGAATCCATACTCCATATAGAATGAATCCTGAATTTCCTATCTTACCGTTGGTGGAAAAAGTCGAAAAGGAAGTTTTGGGAGTTTCTTTATCCGGGAGCGGCCCGTCAATTCTGCTCTACTGTCAGCGCAAACATTCCAAGAGAATCTCCGGAAAATTGGAATCATTAACCAGACAATTTTCCGAAGAAACGGGAATTTCCTGTCGGCTGCTCCAGATAGGTGTCGACTCAAACGGAATCCAGTATCGAGCCCGGAAACTTTAACCCGATCCGGAACGCATTTACTCTTCTTCAGCCTTTTCCTTACCGAAAGAATAAAGTCCTTTCTTATCCCTGGAGCGAAGAGAAAGTCCGGGATGGATTTTTTGAACGGTAAACAAAAACTTCATACGCTCTTTTCCCAATTTATTGATAAAAAAAGCTGCGGTCAATGCGATCTCAAAATACTGGGTCATCCTCTCCCGAGTGATTTTGTCGGATATACGGAACACGGCCGTTTGTCCGATAATTTCATGACTCTCTAATTTTTCTAGTGATTCCATTTTTGTGAAAAACTGCATTCTAGGCGGTTTCACGAGAGCCGGGCCATATCTTTGGATTTGGATATCGTAATCCTCGGTTTCTTTTCCTTTTTTCAGAATAAAGACCAGATGCTCGTCCTGAATGGAACGACATAAGGTAAGTAAATTTCCGTTAACCTGACCGACCGAAAATCGGAAATACCTCGTACTTTCCGGAACGACCACTTCATGGACATCCCCTTCCTCAGGCGGATCCAGTTCTCCCGGACGCATCTTGGCGGAGTAGGGGCGGAGAACTTCCCAATAGAAAAAGAAGCCCATCCCCGCAATTGAAACGATTGCGAGTATAATTAAGAAAGTATCTAACTTAGGTGAATAGAATAAAGCGGGCAAGAAGAGCAAAAATTATCCTTTTTGATCAAACCTTTGGCCGAGTTTGGTCCCGCTCGGATTTGCGCTAAACCGCGAATGAACGATCATAGATAATAAATCTTTCATTTGTTCCGGGCTTATGACTTGACTCATTCTTTCTTCCGCACTGACCGGCGAGGGTTTCATGACTAGTTCTTCCGGCTTCGGCTCTTTTAAGCCGATACCTTCGTTTTTCTGAAATCCCAGTCGAAGCAAGTCCGTGGGAATAGGTTCTTCTTTTCCTAGTTCCTTTATTGGCGGCGACCATTGCGGGGAATAAGCTCCGCCGGTCTGTATTCCGTTAACATTCATAAACCTAAACCTCCGTTTTCAGGTTTCGATCGAGAATCTAAACTGCAGATTCCGTTCTCACTTGCAGGATCCCTTAATGGTTCCCGTTGTTAGAAGAATCTTTACCGTTTTGGTTCTCCCTATATAATTCTATCGGTCAGGGATTCGGATGCTTAATAATTTTTTGAACTTTAATTCGCGCGAAAGAGCGGCAAATTCATCTAATTTTAAATTTCGAACGTATTTCATTTTTTTTAGAAATTGCCGATTCGCCTCCAAATACCGCCGGAATTTAACGTTTGCCAGAGGTGACCGAGTTTCTAAATTGGTAGTAGGGAATTTTTTTCCCGGGACAGGAGATTATGTCGGAAGAGAGTTCTCCCCGGTTTAGCGACCTTTTTTCTAAAGTAAATAAAACCATCTTACTCGCAGGATCCTTCGGATTCTACGTCTTACTTACCGCCTACCCGATTTACAAATTTTTTGCTCCCGAACAGTATGTAAAAATCGGACATCGGTACTATACGTTAAGCGATGTTAAGGATTCGAATGCGGCACTTTATCGTAAATACGCCGCGGAGAATAACGACAAAATCTATAGACTTTTTTCCCAATTTGCCAACGATAAGGTGCTGGAATTGGAAGCGAAGGACAGGGGTGTCGCCGTTCAGGAACTGACCAAGTTTGCGGCTAATTACGAACCCACCGAAGAAGAAAAAATTGCCACTTATAATCAATATAAAAATAATATTCCCGCTCTGAAAGGAAAATCGTATCCGCAGGTGCAGGGCGATATCGGCAGCTTCCTAAAGAGAGTCAAGGAAGACGAGGAACGCCAGGCATTTTACCAGCAGCTTCGCTCTAAATACGATATAGATATTCGTGTACAAGAGCTGGCGCCGACTAAGATAGAAGTCTCGACCGGCGATAATCCGTCCATCGGACCCAAGGATGCGAAGATTACCATAATCGAATTTTCCGATTTTGAATGTCCTTATTGCAAGAGAAGCCAGGATGTTACAAAACAGTTGCGCGAAAAATATCAGGGAAAAATCCGTTGGGTATTCCGCGATTTTCCGCTTCCGTTTCACCAAAATGCGATGTTTGCCCACATTGCCGCGAATTGCGCGATTCCTCAAGGAAAGTATTGGGATTACTTTTCCAATCTTTTTGAGAACAGCGGCAATTTAGAAAGAAGTAATGTCATTTCGCTTGCTCAAAAGAGCGGATTAAATATGCCCGAATTTCAAAAATGCATATCCGACGAAGCGAAGCAAAAAATCGAAATCGACGCCGATATCGCCGAAGGCCAAAAATACGGGGTCAACGGGACACCCGCCTTTTTCATCAACGGAATTATGGTAGAAGGCGCACAACCGATCGAATCATTTACTAAAATCATAGACCAAGAGTTAAAAAATTAACCTGAAAAATAGGTAGGACAGCATTTTATGGGAAACACAGTTAAAGTAGCAGTTACCGGAGCCGCAGGGCAAATCGGTTATTCTCTTCTATTCCGGATCGCCTCCGGCCAAATGTTTGGATCGGACACTCCGGTTGAAATCCAAATGTTGGAACTGGAAGCTGCTTTACCCGCGGCAAAGGGCGTAATTATGGAGTTGGAAGACTGTGCTTTCCCGCTTCTTCAAAAAGTAACCGTTTCCTCCGATTTAGATACCGCGTTTAAAGACATTAACTGGGCTCTTTTGGTAGGCTCGGTTCCTCGTAAAGCCGGGATGGAAAGAGGGGACCTTCTTAAAATTAACGGCGGAATTTTCGTGAACCAAGGTAAGGCTTTGGAAAAGAATGCGGCTTCCGATTTAAGAGTGCTCGTAGTCGGAAACCCGTGTAACACGAATTGCTTGATTGCAATGAATAATGCAAAAGGAATTCCTACGGATCGCTGGTTTGCGATGACTAAGTTGGATGAAAATCGTGCGAAATCGCAGTTAGCGAATAAAGCGGGTGTTCCGGTAAAAGATGTAACCAATGTCGGGATCTGGGGAAATCACTCCGCGACGCAATATCCGGATTTCTATAACGCTAAAATTGCCGGAAAAGCGGCGACCGATGTGATCAAGGACCAGGAATGGTTAAAAGGCGATTTCATTAAAAACGTTCAGCAACGGGGTGCCGAAATTATCAAAGCCAGAGGCGCATCTTCTGCGGCTTCTGCGGCGAACGGAGTCGTAGACACCGTCCGTCAAATCATCAATCCGACTCCTGCAGCCGATTGGTTTAGCGTAGCAGTCGCGTCGGACGGATCTTACGAGGCAGACAAAGGCTTAATTTTCGGGTTTCCGGTAAAATCGGACGGGAAAAAAGTGGAGATCGTTAAGGGGCTGACCTTAAACGACTTCGCAAAAGAGAAGTTTAAGATTACCCATGACGAACTTAAATCCGAGCGGGATGAAGTAAAGGGAATGCTTTAATTCCTTTTCGAAAAAGAAGTGCGGGAACTCAGGACATTCAGCGTCCCCTTTTACGGCGAGTTACCCGCCTTTTTTTCCCGACTCGAATCTACGAATCGAATCAGGTCTTTAGACCCTCCGATCGGCATAGATCTTTGCTCTAACGACTACCTCGGCTTATCGCAACATCCTGAAATTATAGAGTCTCTCAAAGAAGGAATCGATCTATTCGGAGCCGGGTCTACAGCCAGCAGGTTGGTTCGCGGACATCGGGACGTTTTTTCCAGGCTAGAGGATGATTTCTCCTCCTGGGTGGATTCGGAGGCTTCCTTATTTTTTGCAAACGGATACGCGGCCAATCTCGGCACGCTTTCTTGCGTTTGCGATCCTTCCTACGTGGTTTTTGCGGATAGAAAGAATCACGCTTCTTTAATGGACGGGATTCGTCTTTCGGGCGCCAAAAAAGTCTATTATCGTCATTTGGATTTAAACCATCTCGAACAACTCCTAAGGAAGCATTCTTCGAGTAAGCATAAAATTATCGTAACCGAAACCGTGTTTAGCATGGACGGGGATGTCGCCCAAATCAGGGATTTACTCGAATTGAAGGACAGATACGGAGCCTTACTTTATTTGGATGAAGCCCATGCGATAGGATTATTCGGGCCGAAAGGGGCGGGATTTGCAAATTCTCAACTTTCCTCGTCCGAGCTGGAAGGTATCGATTTTCGGATGGCGACTTTGGGAAAGGCGCTCGGATTGGAAGGTGCGATGGTATCCTGCACAGCCGAGGTCAGAAAATTCTTACTTCATTCCGCTAGAACCTTCGTATTTTCCACGGGATCCTTGCCTGCGATTGCGCACGCAGGAAGGACTGCCGTTCGCTTAGCTAAATCGATGGATGCGGAAAGGAAAAGGGTCGAAGAATTTTCCCTTCATTTGCGGAAAG
This sequence comes from Leptospira inadai serovar Lyme str. 10, assembly GCF_000243675.2. NCBI lineage: Bacteria > Pseudomonadati > Spirochaetota > Leptospiria > Leptospirales > Leptospiraceae > Leptospira > Leptospira inadai. The sequence goes on from NZ_AHMM02000016.1 coordinate 84,522, forward strand.
GTATCGAAGCGAAAGGATATTCCTTCGGGAGATCCTCTTCCCAGATCGTTCCTATTTTATTGGAGAACGAAAAAGAGGCCTTGGAACTCGCGACATTATTCGAAGCGGCAGGCTTTCAGGCAAAGGCGATCCGGCCCCCGACCGTCGACATATCCAGAATCCGGGTTTCGATCAATGCTAAGCTTCATAAAGAAGATCTAATATTATTCCTAAGCATTTTGAGGGAGCGATAAATTTGGCTGTTTTCGTGACGGCGACTGGAACCGATGTCGGTAAAACCTTATTCTGTTCGCTCTTTCTCGCCAAATACGCCGCTAAATACGGTGTCAAATATTTTAAACCTATTCAAACAGGAGAGGATTCGGAGCGGGTCAAAATCATGAATTTGACCGGTTTGAACGAACGATATTTTCTAAAAAATTATTATACCTTTGAAATTCCCGCATCTCCGCATCTTTCCTCGGAACTTGCCAATGTCGAGGTGGATACGGACGAACTCTCCAGGCATTTGTACAGTATTCGATCGGAACGCATATTAATCGAAGGAGCAGGCGGTTTGTACGTTCCGTTGAAGAGATATTACTATAATATAGATTTAATCGTTCAATCTCAATTGCCCGTAGTCCTCGTTGCTTCGACGGACCTAGGAACCATTAACCACACCCTTCTTTCGGTTGAAGCTATTAAGAAGTCGGGGATTAAATGCCACGGAGTTTTTTTCATAGGACCGGAAAATCCCTTGCGGTCGGATAATATTCGGACCATCATAGAAGCTGGTGAAATCGGACTTTTGGGAACTTTTCTGCTTCCGGAAAGGCGATTGGCTCGCCAGGAGTTCCTAGGAAAAGTTGCCGAGGAGTTCGATCCAAAAGGTATTCTTCCGGAGATTTTATTCCCTTGATTTGGCATCCTTATACTCCCCTGATCGGTTCCGATCCTCCCCTCAAAATCGTCTCCGGGAAAGGAGAGTTCCTATATGACGAAACGGGTAAAGATTATGTGGACGGAATATCCTCCTGGTGGGTGAGCATTCACGGCCATAACCATCCTAAACTGATTCAATCGGTTAAGGAACAACTGGATAAATTGGACCACGTATTGCTGGCGGGCTTCACTCATCCGCCGGCCTTGGAACTCGCACATGAACTTTTGCAATTTGCGAATTGGAAGTTTCATAAAGTCGTTTATTCCGATAACGGTTCGACCGCCCTCGAGATCATGCTAAAGATCGCATTGCAGTACTTTCGGAATCGAGGCGAGGAGAAGAAGAAAACCTTCATCAAATTTTCGGCCTCTTACCATGGAGATACGATCGGAGCCATGAGTGTGGGAGGGGACTCTATTTTTAATCGGGTTTTTCAAACCCTATTATTTCCGACAAAGGATTTTCCGTCTCCAGCCTGCCATGATTGTCCTTTAGGAAAATTACCGCATTCCTGTGCCGAAGATTGTTTGGATGAGTTAGAGGCGTATTTATCCTCTCATTCCAATGAAGTCGTCGGAGTCGTTCTGGAGCCGTTAATTGCCGGAGCCGGGGGAATGTTGTTTCATAAGCCGAAAGTTCTCCAGCGATTAAGAGAAATCACTTCTCGGTACGGGGTTTTACTTTTACTGGATGAGGTATTCACGGGTTTCGGTAGAACGGGCCATACGTTTGCGTACGAGGCGGCAGGAATAGAACCGGATATGATTGCGCTAGCGAAAGGTTTATCAGGCGGCGTTTTGCCTCTTGCGGTCACGCTAGTTCGGGAAGAGATTTATCGGGAATTCGTATCCGATGAGCCCCTGAAAGTCTTCTATCACGGTCATACGATGACGGGGTATCCCACCGGTTGCGCGGTGGCGCTTGCCTCCCTTCGATTATTGCTTGAGGAGAAGCGTCTCGAAGATGTTAAGCGACTAGAGCATAAGCTGAAAGAAGGCTGGATCAAAGTACGAGCGGAATTTCCGGAAAAAATCAGGAATGTGAGAGTGTTAGGAGCAGTAGGAGTCGGCGAACTCGAGACGGGTAAAGAATCCCCTGGATATAATAACGCATACTCTCGGGAATTTAAGCGAATTTGTCTCGAGCAGGGTGTGATTTTAAGACCGCTAGGAAATGTCATCTATGTAACCCCTCCTTATATTATTTCTCAGGTATCTATAGATAGAATTTTTGCCGCGATTCGGACGGCTTTGCTAGCGTATCGGGTACCCGCCTGAGACGCTAGTTTTTAGCGGAATATCGATTGCCAATTGCCGAGCCCCTAAGAAACTATCGGTAGAATGAAAACCGTGATCGAAACGTCTCTTCCTGTGGAGGAGAAGGTCCTGTCCGAGGTCCCAAGCTTGCTTTCTAGGGAAGAAGCCTTCACCATTCTCCAAGGTAAAATTCCGTTAACCGAATGTCTAGATAAGGCCTTTAAGGCAAGGGAACATTATTTTGGTCGGTCGGTCCGAATTCACATACTCGATAATATTAAAAACGGCCATTGCCCCGAAGACTGCGGTTACTGCGCGCAACGCAAGAATGCAAATTCGGGTATCCAAGAATATTCCTTAAAAACCGAAGAAGAGATATTTCAAGACGCGATCCAAGCAAAAGAGAACGGGGCCTATCGTTTTTGCATGGTCACGGCCGGTACGGGGCCGAATTCTCATTCAACGGAGCGATTGGCACAAACGATCGAAAGAATCAACCGAGAACTCGGCCTGAAGGTCTGTCTTTCAGCCGGATTATTAGATCGGGAAAAAGCGCTTCGATTCAAGCAGGCAGGGCTCGACCGCTATAATCATAATTTAAATACTTCTAAAGAGCATTATCCTGAAATTTGCGATACTCATACCTATGAGCAAAGAGTGGAAACTCTTTCTCATCTATCGGACGCAGGAATCGGAATGTGCTCAGGCGTGATCGTTGGAATGGGTGAGTCTCTTAACGATCTCGTAAATGTAGTATTCGAAATTAAGGCTCTAAGAGTGATATCGATTCCTGTGAATTTTTTCATTCCAGTAGCCGGACATGCGATAAAGAATCCTCAGGCTCTTACGCCGGAATTTTGTTTGCGGACTCTGATCGTTTTTCGGCTCGTAAACCCGGATTCGGAAGTGCGGATCGCGGCAGGAAGAGAAGGTCACTTACGAAGTTTACAAGGTATGGCTCTCTTTACGGCGAATTCTCTTTTTGCCAGCGGTTATCTGAACGTAAAAGGATCGGATGCATTGGATACAGTTAAGATGATTCTAGACGCGGGATTTCTTCCGGAATTTTCTTCGGGTAAGGGTGATGAAATAGATTGGGAAACCATTTTAGGAAAGGATCATCTATATTCGGCGGATAATTTTCCGGAACTTTATAAATTTAAGAAAAAACCGTAGAAAAAAATCGAAGTTTATAGTATTTAAAACCAGTACGTTTTCCGGAACCTAACACCGAATGAGATTCGAATTTAAGCCTTTCGTTTTCGAAGGAAGAATTCGTAATGGATTGAAAGTCTCGGTAGAAAAAAAATCCTGGATATAACGGAGAGCTGTCGGATGAAATATAAAATAGAGATCAATAAACTTAAAAACGGCTATATAGAAGCCAAATTGATCGACACCGTTTCCAACAACCCCATCGAATTTCGGATCTGCGACACTGAGGAATACCTTCAGGCGCAGATTGCGGACTGGCATAAACGCTTTCATATGAAGGATTCTGATAACTAAGAATCCTTATCCGGGGCATGTCCCTTTGCATGAAATCTCTTACACGTATCAGTTTTGTTTTTGCCTTGCTTACTTCCTGCGCCAGTTTTCGCAACGATACGATTGTAGATTATTATAATCCTGATTTTGCCTGTTCGAGTAGTCTCGGATCTAGGAGCGCCGAATTCTGGACCCAATACCAGGCAAAATACAACGAGGCGATCGAATTCTATAAGAAAGAAAACGAACGTATCAAAGTGGCCAGGATCGTATTCGTAGGGAATAGTTTGATTGCCGGATTTCCGGCAGATTTATTGTCGGTTCAGTTTCCCGGATCCGTAAACCGGGGAATCCCCGGAGATATGACGGAGATGCTTTTAGGAAGGTTGGAAAGCACCGTCTTTGCTCTAAAACCTTCCTATATCGTGATGGAAATCGGCGGGAACGATATCCGCGAAGGAAAATGCTTGGATTACATAGAAGCTAGGCATAGAGAGATCATTGCAAAAATTCATAGCATCCTACCCGATGCTAAAATCGTTCTTTTGGGAATTCCGCCGGTTTTAAGCAAGGACGTAAATTCGGTATCACCGGTCGTTAATGCCTGGTTGTCGAGAATTGCTTCCGAAAATCCGAACGTAAGTTTTCTGGATATATGGCCTTACTTTCGAAAAAAACAACTGCCGTTTCTTCGGGAAGACCTTGCATTGGAATTCGGCGGAAAATTAGATAAAATCCATGTGAATGAAACTGCCTACAAAATCTGGGCCAAGCAAATTAAGCCTTTTATCAAATAGTAACCGATGCTTTTATTTTTTGTAGAACGTCCATCGGAAACGCTTCCCTTCCTGCGAGAAGAGGTCGGGCGTCGCTTCGAAAACGAAATACGCTTGGAAAAAGTGAAATCCGTGATTCCAAGCGGATGGCATTGCTTTCTTGCTTTCGTGGAACGATCAATCGCAAGAGAAGAGTTAACTTCCTTGAGAAGGTGCTTATTCTCGGCGAAAGTCGATGTTTTGCAGATCGAACATAGGATTAAGAACGAATCGTTATTTTGTTTCGATATGGATTCCACGTTGATCCGACAGGAAGTCGTAGATGAATTGGCTCGTTTTGCCGGCGTTTACGACGAAGTTGCCGCTGTCACTCGAGAGGCCATGGAAGGAAATCTAAACTTCCAGGAATCATTAAGAAAACGTTGTGCTTATTTACGCGGTCTTTCGGCCGATTCCCTTTTAAAACTTTATCCCCGACTTACCTTAAATTACGGGGTAAGGGATCTTCTTTCCGAGTTGAAAAGACGTGGCGCTAAGCTGGCGGTTTTCAGCGGCGGATTTACCGATATTTTAGAAGCGTTTCAGAAGGACTATGAAATAGACGAGGTCCGCGCTAACGTGCTTGAGCGAATTGACGGAAAACTTACCGGTGGTGTTTTGGGTAGAATCGTGGATAAGGACGTAAAGCGCGGATCATTACTCGAGTTGCGGGAAAAATTCGGTATTTCAAAGAGAGAAGTGATCGCAGTGGGTGACGGAGCTAACGATCAGCTGATGCTTGCCGAGGCGGGAATCGGAATCGGATTTCATGCAAAGGAGGGCTTAAAATCCGGAATTGAAAATTGGGTGGATTTCGCTCCGATGGACGTACTGCTTTATTTATTCGAGGGATAAAATCGCCGTCTAACTTCCGCATTTTCATCCTTTATTTTCTTTCGATATCACTCGTCGCTTCCAATCATCCAATAAACGTAATGCTTCCATCGGCGTCATCGATTCGATCGGTAGTTCTGCGATTTCTTTTTTCCAGTCTTGCCAAAATTGTTGATCGGAGGAGGAAGGGGTAAAATCCTGAAAGAGGGAAGGTTCTCTGGTTTGAATTCGGATTTCCTTCTTCCTTGATTCCAGATCGGAAAGAATTTCTCCCGCTCTCCTTACGACCGGATCGGGAACTCCTGCAAGTTGAGCCACATAGATGCCGAAGGATTTCTTTGCCTTGCCGGGTCTGACTTTGCGAAGGAACAAAACCTTATCTTCCTTTTCCAACGTTTCCATGTGAATATTCCAAACTCCCGGCAAGCGAGAGAGTTCGGTCAATTCGTGATAATGAGTGGCGAATACCGTCTTCGGTCTGACCGACATTTCGGAGAGATATTCCAGTATCGCCCAGGCGATGCTCATTCCGTCGTAGGTGGAAGTCCCTCTACCTACCTCGTCGAATAATAATAGGGATTGTGGACTACAGTTTCTTAGAATATTAGCGGTTTCTTTCATTTCCACGAAAAAAGTGGATTCCCCCGCGGTAAGATTATCTCCCGCTCCTATCCGAGTGAATAAGCGATCCACAATCGGCAATTGGGCCTTCGTAGCCGAAACGCTGGAGCCGATCTGAAATAGAATTTGGTTCAAAGCGATTTGGCGCATAAATGTGGATTTTCCCGCCATATTGGGTCCTGTCAGGATTGCGATCGCGTTGTCTCCTACGTCCAACAAAACATCGTTGGGAATGAATTTAGCTCCGACAGGCAGACTTGCTTCCACCACCGGATGCCTGGAGTCCTTCATTGAAATTCCCGAATTGGAATTGAAGGAGGCTCTTACCCAACCGTATTTTTCCTCGGCTTTTAAGAGAGAGAGTTGAAAATCCAGGTCACCGAATTCCTCGGATAACTCCAATAGTTCGGCGGCGTACTCCAAGACTTTTGCGGTCATTAAATCGAACTCGGTTTTTTCCACCGAGCGAATCGTATCGTCCGCTTCCAAAATCGCTCTTTCGATCTCTTCCAAGCGGGAAATCGTGAATCGTTCGGTCGTGACCAAGGTTTGTTTCTTTAGATATTCTTTGGGGGCTTGTTCCGCTTGGTTTCTAGAAATCTCGATGAAATAGCCTACGATTTTGTTGTACTTGATTTTGAGAGTGGATAAGCCTGTTCGTTTCTTTTCGGCGGCCTCTAATTCTAGGATCCAATCCATTCCTTTGGTGCCTGCCTCTCTCGCTTTATCCAACTCCGGGAGATATCCGTCTTTTAAGAATTTCCCGTTTCCTAAAATCACCGGCAGGTCTTCCGGGTTTAATCTCTCTTGAATATGGATTTCTAAATCGGCCAGTTTTCCTTGAGGATAATTGATCGGGTAGGCTACGGATTTCAGTTGCTCGGTAATAAATTCGCCGGTTTTTATCGCCGTTAGGACTGTCCTGAAATCCCGAGGATAGGCTTTATTATTTCGGAATCGTATTAAAATTCTTTCGAGATCTCCTAGATCTTTTAGTGCTTGAACCAAAAGATGAGTTTGGCTCTTTCGCAGCAAATCCTGTTTTTCCCAACGCAGGCTTATTACGGCGAGATCCGTTTCCGGAAATAAAATTCTTTGCTTTAGTAGGCGTTTTCCCTTGGGAGTATGACAAAAATTTAATACGGAAAATAAGGTATGATTCTTTTCCTTTTCATTTTCGATTAACTCTAAATTTATCACCGTTTCCCGATCCATTTCCAAAAACGAACCGGTTCGTAAAACTTTGGCCTCCCGAAGCGTTAGAGATCCGTCCCTATAATTTTCTCGAATATAATATTCCAAGCAATTGCGAACGGAAGAAAAAGGGTCCTTCGCTTCCGCACCGCCTTCCGCGGATTGAGGGAGCAAGGAGAAATTGGAGTCCGAAAATCCTTCCCAGGACCGAATTCGTTCCAGATCTTTTTCTAAAATACACGTCTCACTAGGGTGGAATTTTTCAAGTTCGGCAATTAATGCGTTCGGGTTCGATACGGGAACGGTGAATTGCAAAACTTCTCCAGTGGAAACATCGGCCATACCGGCGAATACCAGGGTCGCTTTCGGCAGTAAGACGCAAAGATAATTATTTTGGTAACCGGAGAGTAGATTTTCTTCTATGACAGTGCCAGGAGTAATTATACGAACTACGTCCCTCGTCATTAATTTAGGGTTCGAGTCATCAGGCTTGGATTGCTCGCAGATCGCGATCTTTTTCCCCGCCGCGAGTAATCGTGCGATATAAGCATCCTTACTATGATAAGGGATCCCGCACATTGGAACGGAGTTCTGGCGCTTTGTTAAGGCTATATCTAAAATATTGGAGGCGATTTTCGCGTCTTCCAGGAACATTTCGTAAAAGTCGCCCATCCGAAAGAAGAGAATCGAATCCGTAAATCGCGCCTTGATGTCCAAGTACTGGCGCATCATAGGCGTATCTAGAGCTTCCGATAAATTCGGCTCGTTAGTTTCTGCTGCTAGCTCTTTTGGCATTCTTAATAAATTCTCGGACCAGCTTAGGGTCCTTAACTCCCGGAGAAGATTCCACTCCGCTCGCAACGTCGACTCCGTACGGTTGGAGTTCTCGGATCGCTTTAACGACTGTATCCGCTCGCAATCCCCCTGCAAGAAAATAAGGGCGTCGAACGTCTCGGACGTATTTCCACGGGAACTCTTCTCCCGTTCCTCCTCCCGAGCCGGAAACATAGCTATCCAAGATCAACAATTCCGAATCTAAGGAAGCTAGGGAATCATCCTTGATCGCGCTTTTTACTCGGTAGGATAAAATTCTTCGGTTTCTTTGGCCTAGTAAAGGCGAGGAGCGACCGGGTAGCATCGGGTCATCGTTCACGAATTGCAAATAATCATACGGAAGAGTTTTTAGGACCGATTCCACAAAAGGTATAGAATTCTTGTAAAATAGGAATACCACTTTCGGACGAGCGGATTCAGGGACGGAATTCTTGAGATACGCTAGCAAATGTTCCGCCCGGAAGCGGGTTATATTTCGCGAACTTACGGGAGAAAAATTCAGGCCTACGAAATCTGCACCTTCCTCGACGCATAATTTCAGGATGTCCGGGTCTTTTATCCCGCAGATTTTTACTTTTACAATTTTTGACATTCTGCGCTTTGCGGAAAAAGATCGTCGGCAATCGTTTCCGACTCGAATTATTTTCCGTCTTTTCTATACAAGACTAGAAGCTCTTCCCGTCAAGTATGATCGATCATCGATTCTTTCTCGAAGATAAAAGGAGTCTGCGGATTCTAATTCTGGGAAACCAGGAGTTAAACGACTATACCCCGACCCCAGAATACATTCGAGGAAAGGTCGCTCATTTTAGCCAGATTCCGGAAGATCAGATTTATTTATTAGACCAGGTTCACGGAAAAACCGTCGTAAATGCGGATTCCTTGACGCCCGAAGAAATCCCTCAGGGAGATTCGCTGTATTCCACTGAACCTAGAAAGGTGCTGGTCGTTAAAGCCGCTGACTGCATGCCGATCTTTTTCTGGACGGGAAGACCGGCTTTGGTTGGAATCGTTCATTCGGGCTGGAAAGGCACGTTGGCCGGAGTAACGGAATCGGCTTTGCTGGAAGTTTCGAAGAAATACTCGGTCGATTTACAACTTCTGCAATTCTTCATCGGACCTTATGCTACGGGAAAACAATATGAAGTCGGAGAAGATGTGGCCGGAGAATTTAGAAAGGAATTTCCGGGTGCGCTTAAAGCATTACCCGAAGAAGGGAAGTTTTTGTTGGAACAAAAAACCTTTCTGATGAATCGGATCCGTAAACTAGGAACGGAGCCGTTCGTAGAAACGAGCGGAGCATGCACGATGGCCGCTAACTCCAGGTATTTTAGTCATAGAAGAGGAGATACCGGACGAAACTTAAACTGCATTTGGTTGGAGTGAGTCCCGTCTTCGAACTAGGGCAGTTATACTTTGATAGCTTTTCGAACCGTAGCGTTCGCTTTTTCTAGGACTTTTTCCCGCTTAATCGGTTTTACGATATAATCCATCACTCCGCTATCCGACAGAGTCTTGATCACGGCGGGCGTATTCTCTTCGCTAATTACTAAAATGCGCGGTAAAACGCCTAAGTCTTTAATTTCGTAAAACGCTGCGAACCCGTCCATGATCGGTAAATGAAGATCGAGGGTGATAAGATCCACTTTTTTATTTTCTTTATAAAGATTGATTAACTCTTTTCCTGTTTCCGCAAATGCTACGACTTCGTATCCTTCCGATTCCAAGATTTGAGCGAGTTGTTTGGCTTGGAACTTGGAGTTCTCAGCGATAATGACCTGATACGGTCTTCCTGAGGGAGCAATTCCACCTTTCATCTTACCACCATCCTAAGTTGTTCAAGAAATTCCCAATGCGTTTTCGATTTCTTTTCCGATTTCTTCGGTTCCGAGAATTTTCGCGCCCGCTTCTGCGATGTCCCTTGTCCGCTTACCTTGCGATATAACTCTACGAACGGCCGTCTCGATTTTTTGCGCCTCTTCTTCGAGAGAGAAGGAATAGCGTAGCATTAGAGCGGCACTGAGTATCTGTGCGATCGGGTTTGCGATTCCTTTTCCCGCAATATCAGGCGCCGATCCGCCGGACGGTTCATACAATCCGTAACCGGATTCGGAAAGCGAAGCGGAAGGAAGCATGCCTATCGAACCGGTAATGATCGAAGCTTCATCCGAGAGTATATCGCCGAACATATTTTCGCAAAGAATAACATCGAATTGTTTCGGATTCACGATCAATTGCATCGCCGCATTATCCACATATAGATGAGCTAGTTGGACGTCGGAAAACTCTCTTTTATGCAAATCGATTACGACTTCCTTCCAAAAAACGGAAGTCGTAAGTACGTTGGCCTTATCGATGCTGGTTACTTTGTTATTTCTTTTACGGGCCGCTTCGAATGCGACTCGAGCGGCTCGTTCTATTTCTCTCCGCGAATATCTCATCGTATCGTATGCGAATTCTTCCGCGCCGGAGCCCTCCCGCCCCTTCGGTTGGCCGAAATAAATTCCGGACGTCAACTCCCTTAGGATCAAAATATCCAAACCGTTTCCGATAATCTCCGCTTTGATCGGAGATGCGTTTTTTAGCTCCGGGTAAATAATCGCGGGCCGCAAATTGGCAAATAAATCGAAGTGTTTTCTAAGGGGTAAAAGGGCACCGCGTTCCGGTTGCTTTTCGGGAGGTAAGGATTCCCATTTCGGCCCACCGACGCTTCCGAATAAAATCGCATCAGAGCCTTCGCAGAGTTTGAGAGTTTCTTGCGGAAGTGGACCGCCGGTCTTATCGATCGCGATTCCGCCGACATATGCCGCCTCAAATATAAACTCCGATTCTTTTTTTCCTAAGGCTTTTTTTAAGACCGAAAGAGCTACCTTCATCACTTCGGGGCCGATTCCGTCTCCGGCAAGTACGGCGACTTTCTTCATTCTATTTGCTTTCCTTTTTACTTCTGTTCGTTTTGGAACTCGGTGAGGACTTCTTCGAGAATATCCAAACCTTCGTTTAAATACTTAGTCGATATCGTCAGAGGAGGCATGACTCTAATCACGGTATCTCCCGTAGCGTTTACGATTAATCCTTTTTCCAAGCTTCGTTCCGCGACCTGTCTGGAGGGAATCGTAAGATCTACTCCGATATGGAGGCCTTTTCCTCTAACTTCTTTGACGATCTTTAATTTTTCTTTCAATTGATTCAATCGACTGAAAGCGATATCCGAACAAGCGTTGACATTCGCGAGAATGTCCCTGGATTGAATGATCCGAATCGTTTCATAAGCGATGGCGGCACCTAAATGATTTCCTCCAAAGGTGGAACCGTGGGACCCTTTTCCCAGTACATCCTGGTATTTCTCCGAAACGATCATTGCGCCGATCGGAAAACCCGAGCCGAGGCCTTTTGCTAGGGTCATAATATCGGGAGAGAATCCGAAAGTTTCGAACGCAAAAAGGGTTCCCGTTCTTCCAAAACCGGTTTGAACCTCGTCTAGAATCATCAAGGCCTCGTTCTCTTGAGTCAATTCCCTCGCCAAGGTAAGATAATTATGAGTTAACGGAATAATGCCGCTTTCACCTAAAATCGGTTCGGCAAAGAACGCGACTACATGTCCTGAATATTGCTCAAAAGCGCCTACCAGTTCTTTTTCGTTGTTTGGCGTAACGAATTCGATTCCTTCCAGTAGTTTCCCGAATCCGGTATGCATTTTCTTTTGGCCGGTTAGGCTGATTCCGGAAACCGATCTTCCATGGAAACTTTTTTGCAGAGAAATAATGACGGGATTCGCGATTTGTCTTTGCTCGGCATAGGCCCTGGTAAGTTTGAATGCCGCCTCGGTAGTTTCGGTTCCGGAATTACAAAGGAATACTTTTCCGGGAAACGTGTTTAAAACGAGAAGCTCGGCCAATTTAGACGCTTCTTCCGAATAAAACCAATTAGAAGTATGCATTAATTTATCGGATTGAGTGCGAATGACTTCGATAATGTCCGGATCGCTATGACCCAGGTTTGTGACGGCTACGCCGCAGAGAAAATCGATGTACTGCTTATTTTCTTGGTCGAATAGAAGCTCGTTTACTCCGTATCGAAATGCGACGGGGTAGCGGTGGACAAGATCCAGTAAGTACTTATTACTTAGTTCTTTCGTTTTTTGAAATTCGGTTGCTGTTTCTTTCATGATAACCCTGCTATCTTTAAAAATACGGTTTCGGTCTGCTTCAATTCTTCAGAAAGAGTCCGAGTCAAAGCCGGAATCTCCTCTTTCGAATTCGGATGCCGTAAACTTTTGAACGAAGAATAGATTTTAATCTTAGGTTCCGTTCCGGAAGGTCGGATGGTCAGTTTTCCGGAACCTTCCAATTCCAATTGAATCACATCGGAACTTGGAAGTCCCGAAAAAGCGGATTTGGAAGAAACTCCTTTGGCGATCTTATTTTTGTAATCCAGAAAGCCGATTACCTTACGTTTCCCTAATATTTGACCGATTAAATCCCTGTTTCTGAGCGAATCCAATGAATCCTGGATTTTCTTTTTTCCGGCTAATCCCTCTAAATTTAAAGATTTAAGACTTTCCTGATAGAGCCCGTATTTCAGATAAATCTCGTTCATATAATTCGTCAGATTTTCCTTTTCCGCTAAAACTTCTAGCAAAAGTAGAGCGGAAGAGAGGCTATCCTTATCTCGAACGAAATTTACCGGCAGATAACCGTACGATTCCTCTCCACCGAAAAGAAAATATTGGGTTTTACTTTCGTCCAGTTTACCCATTACTTCCGCGATGTATTTAAATCCGGTTAAAACATTCTTTAAAGCGATCTTGTTCTTTTTAGCAATTTCGGATTGGAGATCCGTAGTGACTATGGTTTTAACGAGAACCGGTTTTTTTCCTTTTCTCTTTTTAGAGGCGACTTTTTCGGAAAGATAAGCGGCAAGAATCGAACCGATTTGATTTCCGTTCAATAAAGTGTAGGACCCGTCGAGATTGCGGACTCCGATGCCTAAACGATCCGCATCCGGGTCGGTGGCAATAAATGCCTTCGCCTCGATTTTTTGGGATAGTTTCAGACTCAGTTCTAACGCTTCCGCTTCTTCGGGGTTCGGATATTTTACGGTCGGGAATTCTCCGTTCGGATCCTTCTGTTCCGGGACTAGAATGACTTGTTTGTATCCGAATGTATTTAATAAAAATTTCATATACTTTCCGCCGGTTCCGTGCAACGGAGAATATACCAATTTTAAGGAGGCTCTTTGTTTTGCGGTCACTTGCTCGGATTGGATTCCCGCTTTCTTTAAATCCTTTAAGTAGGATGCAAAGCAGGCGGGTTCCACCTTTTTCACGAATTTCTTGTATCGAGGATCCTTGGTGGTTAGGATCTCAATTTCATTCCAATCCTGGATGGATTCGATCAGGCCTATGATTTTTTTATCGTCGGGAGGTACTAACTGCTCTCCCTTTGAAAGATAAGCTTTGAAACCGTTATATTCCGGCGGATTATGGGAGGCGGTTAAGACGACCCCTCCGGTGGCCTTATAATATCGAACCGCATAGGATAGCAGCGGAGTGGGCGCGACTTCGGGGAATAAATAGACTTTGATTCCGTGAGAGGCGGCAATTCCCGCCGTCACTTCCGCAAATTCGCGGGATCTACGTCTTGAATCATAGGCGATTACAAGTACCGGCTTTTTGGACTTCTTTACCAGATACCTGGAAAAGCCCAGAGCGGCTCGGCCGACGGTATATTCGTTCATTCGACCGATCCCATTTCCGATACGGCCCCGGATTCCGCCGGTACCGAACTCCAGAGGGACAGTAAAAGCTTCGATTTCGAGTCCGTTAGCACCCTTTTTGAATCTGTTTAAAACATCCGAGGCTTCCTTTTGTACGCTAGAGGAAAACGGTTTCCGTGTCCAGGCTTCGATATTTGCGCTCTCTTGATTCATTATCATGCCTAACTATTGTCTATTTTCATAAAAATCCGGTTTCCCCCTGGTTCAACCCGTTTTTTCGCCGATTCTAAAAGTATGGAATCAACCGAATTTTCGAGAGATCAACATAGGGAATTGGACTCTCTCCGAGGTTTACTTCGGAATATTGCGATCGTCCTATTCCTACTTTCCGGGGCTTTGGCATTCGGATCATTTTTTACGGAAACCCCGGGAAAAACCGTCGTTTCGGCGAGCTCCGCGTTATTGACATTTATCCTAGGAATTCTTTGCTATAGTGCCTCCGTTTCTTTTAAGCGAACGCTCGCTCTGGAAGGTAGGGACCCCGAGCAGCTTTTATTCGCGTTAAAGGACCTGAGATATTTTTTACTTTGGCTAGGCTGGATGCTGGTGGCTTTGTTTCTATTCTCCTTTTTCGGTGCTTTCGCCTTGCTTCTTTCGTAAGCTGCCCGAGTCTCGCTCCATATGGGCCTGCGCGATTTTTTTATCGAAGATAGATTAGAGCGCTTTAGAATCGATGCCCCTTGCAATTTGGGCGAAAGCGGAATTCGAAATTTTTATCTCTCGGAACTTGCCACTTCGCTTAGCCTGGATCTAAGAGAACTGGGCTTTCTTTCCTTGGCGGATTCTCCGAACAGGGGAAGAGCCGATCTAAGAGAAGAGATTGCCGCGCTATATCCGAATACTTCCGCCGATCAAGTATTGATTACTACGGGTACCGGTGAGGCACTTTTTCTAACCTTTTGTTTGTTGATTGAAAAAGGAGATACCGTTTCCTTATTTTGGCCGGCTTTTCAAGCGCTCTATGAAATACCTTTATTTCGAAACGCTCGCTTAAATACTGTCAGCCTTTTGGATCGACTGGAGGAGTCTGAACTTGGTTTCGGAGAGAAAAATATTCGAAGCTTATTCGAAGAACATCCTAAACTCGTAATATTCAATCATCCCCATAATCCCACCGGGATTTCCACCACTGAATCCGACCGTAAAACGTTACGAGACTCGAATTTAAGACCCAAAGACGAGCCTTGGATTCTTTTCGACGAGCATTATAGATTTCAGGATGGAAATTCGGAACTAGGTTGGACCGGTATCGGAATTTCGGATCGAAGTATCGCGACAGGATCGATCACTAAATGCTTCGGGGTCATGGGGCTTAGGATCGGCTGGTTAGTCGGACCCAAGGAATTTATCGAAAAAGCTCGCTCCATGAAAGATTATTTGACTCATACCGTCTCGCCGATTTCGGAATTTCTGACCTTGCAAATTCTTCGCAAACGAAAAGAATTACAAACGTTCATTCGTAGCAATTTGAATCGCAATATTACTTTCTTTTCGGAATGCGTACCGGGATTACCCGGATTAGATACGTTTCGTTCTCCGGAGGGCGGGATTGTCGGTTTTCCAAAATTGGAAAGGGGATTGGCTTCGAAGGCGTACGCCGATATGCTCCTGAAACAGGCTGGAATTTTCGTTTTACCCGGATTGGACTTCGAGACGGAAGGTTATATTCGCGTCGGTTTCGGGGAAACGCCCGAACGATTTTCGGAAGGTATGGGGCGGTGGAGAAGTTTAGGGTCGGAGACAATGGCCCTCTTAAATAAGTAGGCCTCGGATACGTCCGGACGATACGATTCCGGAACCAATCGAATATTATGTTTTCCTAATACGATATGCGGTGAAGAGAAATTCGGCTGCGACTGTAAGGGATTTTCGTCCTGTTTCCAATTCCATTGCAATTCGCGGATACGAATCGATACTATCTTCCCACGAATCTGCCAGGACGTTTCCCCCGATCGTAATGGTAATCCGACTCTTAATCTCGGCGCCTCATCTTTCAAAAAGCTAGGTTGCAACCAGACTCCTAACGGATATAATTTTAAGGTTTCGGTGTGAATCTCCGAGCCTTGCGGATATCCATAAACCCAAACTTCCGATCTATGTACCGTATGCGGGCTCGGATAAAAGTCTTCGTATAGTGCACCCAATTGATGACTTAGTACTCTCATCGAGCAGATTCTAACCTTCCATTTCCCCGGAGGTCCGAAAGGCAATAGGGTCTCCGGAAGGCAATCTTTGAACGTCGAATCTTTTACTTCCGCCTCCCAGATTACGAGAGGAGATAATGTCAAGGTGGAAGTTTGAGGAAACCAAGCCTCCCAGAAATGCGGTTTACTTCGGAAATACGGTTTCTTCATTTTTCGAGAATTCACCGGTGCGGAGGAATCTTGGGCTTCCGGAGAAAATCCTAGAGAAAGAGGATTCAATTCCACTGCTTTCTTTTTCCAGGGCAGAAAGGCCCAGAAGAGCCAGGGGCGGGTTCTTTGAAAGGTTTTCGTTCTCACTTTCCGTTTTGCATTCGGAAAGACAGTTTCCTCTTGAGATTCCCAATACGTAAAAGGAGGTAGATTTTGGGTCCAGTCCGGTTCCGCTTCAGTTTGTACGGATCCGATTGCTTGAATCTTCTCTGAAATCCTTTTTTCCGAGATGTAAGGTTCTATTTTTTTTTCGAGTCTGATCTTACCCGCAAGGAATTTCGTATCGAGTAGATAGACGTACCTAACAAACTTGGATCGAAGTCTTTTTCCGAGGTCGGAAAAGGGAGTCATTGGGAAAAGGATATCGAAGAACCCTTTTTCAGGCAAGCTTTAGTTCCGGGCCGTATATCGGAGTCGGACGATATTAAGAGAAAGTACTAGGAACAAGGATGGAATATGGGAAGGGCAGCCTTTGAGAACGAGGAATTTTTACATTCCGTAGATGCGTTTCACCTTCGGGTTTTGGCCGAAATTAATTATCCTCAAGCATTATTTCGAGACGCAAAAATTAGGGATACGATTTGTATTTTTGGATCGGCTAGAATTTTGAGCACGGAGGAATACGCAGCTAGAGATAAGTTGCGTGAAAAACTGACCCCCAAGGAATTACGTATACATGAGAAGCAAGGTGAACTGGTTCGCTATTACGAGGAGGCTAGAGAGACCGCAAGATTGATCACACTTTGGGGAAAGGAAATCTCTAAAGATGTTCGAAGGATGGCAGTCTGTACGGGAGGTGGTCCCGGGATTATGGAAGCTGCCAATCGTGGAGCGGTGGAAGGGGGAGGTCCGAGTCTAGGGTTGAATATCAGACTTCCGTTTGAACAAACGATTAACACCTTCGCGGATCCTAAGATTAGCATCGAGTTTCATTACTTTTTCATGCGTAAGCTCTGGTTTTTACGCCTGTCCAAGGGGATCGTCGTCTTCCCGGGTGGATTTGGCACGGTGGATGAACTTTTCGAAACTCTTACTTTAATTCAAACCGGCAGAAATAATCTGAAAATTCCGGTGATTATGTATGGGAAGAAATACTGGGATCAGGTATTTCATATTGGTCCGATGAAAGAATACGGACTGATCGATCCGGACGATATTAATTTAATAACGTATTGCGATGAGCCGAACGAGGTGTTGGAAGTTTTGAAGAAAAAAGTCCCGTTCGAGGACTAGTTATAGGTTTGAATGAATGGGAATTGGATCGTCCCGGGTGTAGAAGTTCCTACAAATCGCGATCCTCCACGCACAGTTTTCGGTCTTGCATGAACGAGAATTCCGGATCGAATTGCGAATCATGATTCCGGCGGGAATTGGATCGTCCAGGGTGTAGAAGTTCCTACAAACCGCGATCCTCCCGCGCAGTTTTCCGTCTTGCATGAATGAGAATTCCGGTCCTAATTGCGAATTATGATTCCGGCGGAAATTGCTAACCCGAAACTGCCACTTTTAAATCAAAAAATGCCCTAGCAGAATCGTTTTCTTGACAGCCTCCCGAGGAAGAAAATTATGGTCGCAATATGGCCAGAAAATGTGTCGTTACCGGGAAAGGTACCATTGCTGGGAATAATGTTTCTCACTCTCACCTTAAGACCCGTAGAACCTGGAAAATCAACCTAATCAAAAAGCGGATCTTTTTAGAAGATGAAAACCGCTGGGTAACCGTTCGAATTTCGACTCGTGCCCTACGTACCCTTCGTAAAAAAGGAATCAAGGCCGCGATTAAAGATAATGGCGGTTCTTTACAAGCTCTTGCCCCCAAAAAATACGTCGGAATCGAAAAACAGGCAGCCAAGGCCTGAGTTTGTTCCAACGCCCAAGTACGTTTCCCGAATTCATTCCCTGTTACGGGGAGAGTTCGGGGAAGTAAGTTCCCCTTTAAACTACCAAAAAGACTACGAGTTCGCGATTTCGGTCATTCTTTCCGCGCAATGTACGGATGCGAGAGTGAACGAAGTTGCTCCACGCTTGTTTGCAGCTTATCCTAGCCTAGAATCAATCGCAAACGCTCCTCTCAAAAAAATCGAAGAAATCATCTATTCCACAGGCTTCTATAAGAATAAAGCCAGGTCGGTAGTGGGTTTTGCCGAAACGCTTTTGAGAAACTATAAAGGCAAATTACCGAATACTATATCCGAGCTGATTCGACTGCCGGGAATTGGTCGAAAGACTGCGAATGTGGTTTTGAACGAAATACACGGAATCTCGGAGGGCTTTGTCGTGGATACGCATGTAAAGCGCGTCTCCAAAAAGTTAGGACTGACAAAGCAAACCGATCCGGTCAAGGTCGAGAAGGATTTAATGGAGATCGTTCGGCCTCATTATTGGATGGATCTTTCGTTGTATTTTATCTTTTTGGGTCGACGCTATTGTAAGGCGCATCGTACATTTTGTGAAGAATGCGTGTTGGGAAAGATTTGCCCGTCATCGACTCGGGGGAAGTCGGCCGCAAAAATCGAGGAGGAATGAATTGAATTTGGAAGTCTTCTTAGATAAGAAACTGGAAGGGATGGAACTGAGTACCCAGCATATAGTGATGTCCCGAGACCTGAATCAGCACGGATTTCTCTTCGGCGGTCAAATGCTCGCATGGATCGACGAAGGATGTGCAATGTTCGTCATGGAAAAAATACGATATTCGAATATCGTAACCGTTA
The DNA here is from genome assembly GCF_000243675.2 of Leptospira inadai serovar Lyme str. 10. Classification (NCBI taxonomy): domain Bacteria; kingdom Pseudomonadati; phylum Spirochaetota; class Leptospiria; order Leptospirales; family Leptospiraceae; genus Leptospira; species Leptospira inadai. The sequence goes on from NZ_AHMM02000016.1 coordinate 103,395, forward strand.
GTATGGATGATGTCGTTTTCAAAAGTCCCGGATTGTCGGGCGATATTATACAGATTTTCTCCAAAATAGAAAAAATCGGAAAGAGTTCCATAACCATTCGCAATGCTTCTATTTCTAAAAGCCAAAAGCGGAAGGAAGTCCGCGAGATAATCGATTGTACGATCACTTACGTCTGTTTAGACGATAAGGGAAGACCGTTTCCCTATTTTACGCAATTCGATTCGCAAGAACTTTTCGCTCGTTAGTCATGTCCTCTCGATTTCCCGTTTCTTCCGAAAAGGAATCCGCTCTTTTGGCACGAATGGAATCGCTCAAAGTGTTCGAATCCGACTTGGAAGAAAGTTTTACGCGAAGCGGAGGAAAGGGCGGTCAAAACGTAAATAAGGTTTCTACTGCCGTTCGATTGCTTCACCGACCAACAGGGGAAGAAATTAAATGTTCGATCTATCGAACGCAGGGAATGAACCGCTATAAGGCGCGAATTTTATTATGCGAACGGTTGGAAAAGGAAGCCCGGTTGGCCGATAAAATCGAAGATCCGGCCCACGCCAAATTAAGGAAAGCCAAAGCGGATCGCGCAAGAAGAGCAAAGCGTAAAGCGGCGGCTAAATCCTCGGGCGCAGCCAAAAGAGAATTTAACCCCGAAGTAGATTGGAAAGAAGAATACGGCGAAGATTGGGATAGTCCAATAAGAGAAGACTAGAATGGCGGATGTTCTAAATCACAATCTGATCGTCGAAAAACTCAAGAATCTGACCGGCTCTCCCGGCTGCTATCTTTGGAAGAACTTGGAAGGCGAGATTATTTACGTCGGAAAGGCGAAGAATCTTGATAAGCGAATTCGTAGTTATCTGAAGGAAAATCATATCGATTTGAAGACCCGTTTTCTCCGGCGGGAAATTTTCGATCTGGATTGGATTGCCACTTCTACCGAAAGGGAAGCTCTCATTCTTGAAGCTACTTTAATCAAAAAACATAATCCTCGTTACAATGTTCGACTCAAGGACGACAAAAAATATCCGCATATTAGCGTTTCTTTATCCGAGCCGTATCCGATGGTTTTTGTTACGCGAAAATTAAAGGATAACGGCGATCGTTATTTCGGTCCTTATACGGACGTGAAGACGACTCGGGAAACCCTCGACGTCATCTTGAGGATATTCCCGATCCGTAAGACCAAACAAGTTTTACCCTTACCTAAGCCGCGTAGACCTTGCTTGAATTTTCAAATGAAGCGTTGTCTCGGTCCCTGCCAAGGTAACGTCCCGGTCGAAGAATATAGAATCATCGTAGATCAGGTCATCCAATTTTTAGAAGGGAAGAAGGACGGACTCGTCAATGAGCTAACCCGTAGGATGGACGATTATTCCGAACGGATGGAATTCGAGAATGCGGCTCGTTACAGGGATATGCTTTTGAAACTCCAATCTTTCCGTCAAAAACAAACTGTCGTAAGTTTGGACGGAGGAGATGAGGACATCGTCGCTTTTGCCAGAAGGGAAGACGAAGGGCAGGTCGTTCTCATGGAAGTGAGAGGTGGAAGGCTTGAGAATAAGAAATCGTTTCCGATTCAAGGGGTTGCGAATTCATCCGAGGACGAAATTCTAGCTTCTTTTTTTAGAGATTATTACATGGGAGCAAGCTTAGTTCCATCGAATATAGTAGTGCCGTTAGCTTTAAAGGAAGAAGCGGAAACCGTTTTGGATTTTTTACAGGAAAAAACCGGCTTCAGACCAAAATTACGTTTTCCTAAAGCCGGCGAAAAAAAATCGCTTTTAAAAATCGCGGAAAAAAATGCCGAACTGGGTTTAACCGAGAGATTACTCGCTACTCAATACCGGGATCAAACTGCGGCTCTAAAGGAAATTCAGGAAATGTTCCATCTCGGTGAACCGCCACATATCATCGAATGTTATGACATCTCCCATTTTCAGGGTTCTTTTCCGGTGGCTAGCGGAGTTATTTTCGTGGAAGGTAAGCCGTTCAAGCAGGGGTATAGAAAATACAATATTCGAGGTTACGAGGGAATTAACGATCCGGGAATGATGCACGAGGTAATTTCCAGAAGATTGCAAAGAATTCTAAACGAGGACGGCGCTCTACCAAACCTTGTCGTCATCGACGGAGGTCCAACACAATTAAGCAAAGCCTGCGAAGCCGCCGTCGAAGCAGGCGTTCCGAATCTTCCTATGGTCGGACTTGCAAAGAAAAGAGAAGAGATCTATTTTCCCGGTCAAAACGAGCCTTATAATTTCGATATGAATTCTCCCGGAATGAAGTTATTGCGCCATATCCGCGACGAGGCTCACAGATTCGGTGTGGAGCACCATCGCTCCCGACGAAATCGGGAGGCTCTTCGTAGTTTAATCGAAGACGTTCCCGATATCGGATTGAAAAGAAGTAAGCTATTGTTGCGTTCTTTTACCGGACAAAAAAGGATCGAAGATGCGACGATCGACGAGCTTAAGAAAGTTCCCGGCATCGGAGATACTCTCGCAGAAAAAATTTTCCGACATTTTCACTCTAAGGAAAACGAAGAAAATTCTCTAACCGCTCCCTAATTTTTTTAGCACCAAGCCGTACTCCCTACCTGTGTGTTAACGGAGGGAGTATGCGATCCTATTTCAAAAGAGCGAACAGATATAAGATTTTCCTTTTGATGGGCGTTTCGGCGTTATATTGCCAGCATTCGACTAAGGCGGATTGGCTGGAATTATCTCCGGTTTTTTCGGCATTTACGTTTCAATATGGACCGGAAGATGTAAGCAATAGCGAATTCGTAAATCTATCGATAAAGGTCAGAGATGGGAAAACTTGCCTCGAGGCAGGAGAGCATCCCAACTATTTCGCGAGTCTTTGCCTGGAAGACTCACGCTCAACGATTCGGGAGAGTTTGAATCGATTTCTTGTAGGATGGAGCCAAGCCGAACTACTTGCACCTTTATCCTTTGAAGATTCCCGGAATCGAATTGCTATTACGATCGGCATTTATAAGATAAACGAATTACGGAAGCAGATTTTACCCGCTCGTTCGGGGATTTTGGGAAGTCGAGAGATTCGTAAAGGTCTTATCGACGGAATTTTCTTCTTCGATCGAAATAGTTTTTCGCGAAAATTCCACGCCCCTAGTTTTTCTCTCTTTCTACTATCGGATACGGAAACGCTCTGGATACATCCTCCTGCCGGAGACGGCGACTCGTATCTCTCGATCAAAATCGAGTCGGTCACCGATATAGGTGAGGAATTAAAAAATACGATCGGATCCATTCCGGCTAGGAATGAACGAATTTTATCGAACTGTAAATATGAGCTTCCGGAGATTTCGGAAGTATTCGGCGAGACCGAGTCGTTAACCGGCCGCTGGATCGAATTATTCAATTCCAAATCGTATCCGATCTGCGAAGACGGGATGAACTTCGTTCTTTTCGGCAACCGGATCGCAGTTCCAAAAACCACGGGTTATCTTTTACCGGGAGAAACCCGTGTTTATGCGGAAGAATCGTCTTCACTCGAACGAATTATTTTATCGGGTCTTCGATGGGGAGATTTAAAACGTAACGGGAGTCTACAACTTTCCATGCAGCAATCGGTAACGGAACGAATTCTCCCCGGAGGAGGTTACCGATATGGAGACGAAACCCTTTCCTGGAAACCGTCAGGTTTTTCGGAATGTGGACGAAATCGACAACCGCCAAATCTTCCGGAATCCTATTGTATGGATCCCGGTTTTCCGACCGGAACGAATCTTTCATCAGGGGAAGAACTTCCCGATTGCGATCCTAAAAATTTCATTTTAGAAGAATTGAATCCGATCGGGATCTATTGGGAGGGAAAGCTCAGGACGGATTTTAAGTTTATCGATTTAGAATATATCGGTTCAAGGGAATGCAAACCGAGGAATTTGGAATTTCAATGGGCGCAATCGACTATTCCGATTTCGATTCTCGGAACAGTAACGGAGAGATCCATTTTAACGATCGGCGCTCTTCCGTTCCTGTTCGGAGCGACCACATTTTCGTACCGAAATCTTTCTTCGTTAAAGTTATCAGATTCGTTCCGACTCAGAGATCGAACGACAGGCTTAGCGCATTCGATTTGGAACGGAGGTCTTATCGACTCTTCGACTAGATTTGCACTCGAAATTCCCGGAGTTGCGACTTCGTCCTTATTACTTCGGAACTTTCGAATCTATTTACCTCTCCGAGACGAGGTCCCGGCCGGAGTAAATCATTTGCACAGGATTTCTCCCGGGAAGAAGGGGAAGTTCGAGTTTATCGGCCGTTCCGCTCTTTCGGAAATCTCCTGGGCCGGTTCCTATAAAGGTATCGAACCGATTTCGAGCGATCGATTTTTGGAAGTTCATTCGGAGATTGAGGGAGCGGAATCGGGACTTTTGGAAGTGGAGACGCAGGGAGGATCTACCAGCTCCGTTCTTTTTCCGATAGATTCAGGATTCAGTGTTTTGGCCTCGGGAAAACTCACTTGTTTTCCAAAAAGTCAGGTTTGGAAGGATTCGGCTTTCTCACTCCCACAAACTAATTCGACGCTCATTAAGCTGCGTCATCCGGTCACGGGAGAGCTCTGGGATGAACTGCGATACTCCTCTGCAGGACCGGGAAAGAATGATACAAAAAACAAAATTAGACGTTCCGGCTATCAGTTCCTTGATTTAAACGGAAATCGATCATGGGGTGATTCGGATATTCCGGACTCTATAGACAGACTTCCCGAATGCTCGAATACTCACGCAAGTCCAGGGAACTCGAATTTGTCGACGGTGAGACAGGAATGAGAATACGGATAACGATCCTTTTCGCTTCGTTCATTCCTTGTATTTTAGCTGCAGAATCCGTTTCCGAAAAATTCAATCTTAGAATTTACTCATTCGGTTTTAAAGCGCAGGGAAGACTTAGTTCCGGCGATAAAACTTCGAAAGAGGTGGAAAGAGTAAGCGGCATCGCGCTTCCCTTCTGGATGAATGTAAAGGGAGAACTTAGACGTGATTCCTGGGAGGCGAATCTACAAGCGGATGTTTTCTCGGTCTCCGATAATCGATTGAAGATTCTCCCGGGAAACGACGCATATTTTGCGTTACTCGCAAAAGGGTTTCGTTGGGGTTTCGGTAGAAGGTCCGACCCTAATTCTTTACCTGGATGGTTTTATTGGAAGGACGGGGTCGAGGGGGCCTTCGTTGAAACGAACGATAACGGACGTTTTAAAGTTCGATTCGACGTTCTGGATTTCTACCGCGGATTTCCATTGGCCGAGAATAATTGGCTGCTTGCCCAAGGACGGGATTCTTTTTTGCCAAAATCTGCGCGCAGCGAGCTCGGCTTAAATTCGATACCCGTAAAGGATCTTACGCAGACCGAGTTTAGATATAGGGCCGGTATCGGTTTTTGGGCCCGGGAAGAATCGGGAGTATTTTATAATATTGGAATACGATATATCTCTTTAGGAAATTGGGGAAGATTCGGGAAAGATGTTCAGGAGGCCAGATCGGAACGCTTGGGCGGGGATAAAGACTATCTTACACAGGTAAAGACCGGGATAGGATTTTTATCCGGTCCTTTCTTTAGCCTTTTAGAAGCGTTCCTCGTTCGCGGTTTGGACAAAACAGCGTATCATCCTCTTCGACCGGAGAAAAGTTTGCCGATTAGCGGAGAAGCGGTCCGATTCGATATAGGTCTTCAGGGGTTCGGATGGCATTTTTCTGCCTTTGGCTTCCTTCCGAATCCCGACAAAAGAAGCAAAAATGGGGAGATTTTGGAATTAGGTTTCGTCGGTATGGGAACCTCGCCGTTGCCTAATCCTCTGCTCAATCAAATCTGGGGGTGGACTCCGTCGGCTTGGATAACCGGTGCCGGTTTGGAAAGGGATCGGTCACTTTTTCCGACTAAACGTCCTGCGGGCGTTTTAGGAATGCAAAGCTCGTTCCGAATTTCGCATGTTAAATTAGGAATTCGAACTAGTTATATTGCCTTTCTACCGACGGAGAAGGAATCAAGAGGGGCATTGTCTAGTTCGAAGGAAATTTTTTCGAACTCCTTTCTGCGAGAGGGAGGACTTTCCTTCGGCTGGATTCCACCCGAATATCAAACATCCATCTTAGAATTAGAAGTGGGCGGTTTTGAATCCGATCCTTCTTTAGGGCTAAGAGAATGGTATCTACTATTAAAATTAGGATGGGTCCTATGATGCGGACAAAAATAATTCCGATACTGGGTTTTTTAATCCATTGTGCTCAGGATGCGAAGGCCGATTTCCTAGCTCATTGGATGGACCAGAGCGGTTATCCGGCCGCATATTTCTCCTACCCTGGTCGTTTCACTCCCCCAGGGAAAAAAAGGGAAGTCAGGGATGTGATTATACGTTTAATCGAGCAAACCCAATCCTCTCTTTACTTTCATATTTACTCATTTGATGATCCGGAAATCGAAGAGGCGATACTCTCGGCAGTAAAGCGAGGTGTACGTTTGGAAATCATGGGAGAATTCGGAAAAACCTATCCGAGCTCCTTTTACAAATACCTACGGTACTGGAAGGGAACCGGATTACAACATACTAAAGTCTTAGTTTCGGATGGAAAACTGGTATTTATTGGGACAGGCAATTTCACATATTACGGCCTGGAACGAGATAATAATGGATACTTATTATTCAATCTAAGAGAATCGGAACAGGAAAAATTTCATTCTTTTTTGCGGGAAGAATACCCTTTTCCGAAATTGATCCTTCGGGATTTGGAACTCTGGAATTCGCCCAATAACGGCAGAATCATTCAGCACATTCTAACCGAATCTGTTCGAAAAGCCGAGCAGCGGGCAAAATTCATGATTTTCGATCATTACGATCCGGTTTTAAGCCTTGAGTTTTCTCTTTTTAACAGGAGAGGAGGAGAGATCGAAGGCATCTATGATCGCCCGGTGGATCCGGAAGGAATTCAATTATCCGCACTCGATGGGGTGAGAATTTTAGAAGACGGTAATGAAGATCACCTCGACGATCCTTCTTTCGGCAAGGGGGGGCTATTGCATCATAAAACTATGGTATTGGATTCCGCAACCTTACTTACCGGATCCTATAATTATTCGGTAAGCGCCCGGGACGCAAATCGGGAAATTTTGATGCGGACTGGTCATAGGAATATAGTTAGAGAGTTCGAATTGGAACATTTGCGCGTTCAGAAAGCGGCAAACTCGCTGCCGACATTTCGCAGAGACCGGGAGAATTCCAAAATTTACGTAAACGCCGATCGTTCCGGATTTTGTCGCGTAGATTCGAATGAGCGGGAATTTCTGCTGGATATAGGGGGATCCTGGATGCACTGGAAATTATATTATAAATTTGGAATCAATGAAATCTGCAAAAATATCGGTAATTTTGAAACTGCCAGTATGAGGTTATTCGGAGGGAAATTCGAATTTCCGGCGGAAGCAGCTTCCTTTTTCCCGTTCTTTCTATCCGACAGGTTCGGAAACGTTTTGCTATCCGGGTCTGGATCGGATAACGGCAAAGAATTCTTATCACTTTTGAACAAACCTCTGCTCTTTCTTCGTCCGGAAGTATTTTTGCTAAACGAATCGGCATGGACCTGGAAAAATACGGATACTAGGATTCTTGAAACTCTTTCCGTAGGCCGCTCGGCAAATTCCGCATGGGTTATCGGAAGAGGGAAACTGCCGCATAAAAGTAACCTTATTTCAAACGGAAACCTGCTTCGAACGAACGATTCGTTATCCACAAGCGGCGCCGTATTAATCGATTACGATGAATTTACCGTATTGTTTTGCTTTAAGTCGGAGACATCCAAACTTTCCTGGACGGAGGAATTAATGGATGCCGCGTACGAGATAACTAGACCTTCCTCGTTTTCGGAAAGCAATCGACGTATCTTAGACGACGCCGATCGATCTTTTTTCTCACTTCCCGGATTGCCGCATCGAAGGAGAGAGCGCCTTTGCTCCGTCGGAATCTGAAGGTTTCCATTCCCCGCGAACGAATAGACCGATGATAAGCCAAAATAGGATAACGACTTCATCGTCTTGAAAATAACATTGAAACAGTCCGGAAACGAAGAATCCGAATATGCCGTAGTAAAAGATGAGTCGATTCAAGGGTTGTCGGGATTGCAGAAGAAAAAAAGAAAAAAGGGCGGCAATCGATAAATAAATAAGTAAGCTTGGAACTCCGAAGACGGACGTAAAATGAAAGTAGTCATTATGCGCATGTCCTTTCTGGGTAACCTCATAAAAGTAAGCCAACTCCGGGTAGGTCTCGGAATGTTCCATCCGAACCGTTTCGATGGATCGATTATAGTTACCCGGTCCGACTCCGATGATCGGATGGGCTGCGATTAGGGGAAACGTGGAATCCCAAATGAATGTCCGGCCCGAGTCCGTATGTTTTTCCTTTCCGAAGATTGGTCCTAACACTTTTTTTCCCGCCGGACTGAAGGCCAGGCCTAGTCCCAGTAAAATGGAAATCGTCAGAAAAGCGAATCCACCTCGTATTAAATACGAGGTGGGCAATTCCTTACGAATCCAGAATAAATGTAATGTAGCAAGTGAGATCGAGCAGAACGCGCCGATCAGGCTGGATCGGGCCTGATTTAGTAGACAAACAAAAGCAAAGAGAAACAAAAAGAGACCGCTTTGTAAAATTTTCTTTTTGTTTTCCGATCCAAGATCCTTTAAAAAACGAAATACGGCAAAGCCGGAAAAGAACTGGAGCAATCCGCCGAACGTCAAATGTGTATTCATTAGGCCGATGGATATATACAAAGGAATCTTTGCAAAAGTTCCGAGAGGATGCGTAAATTTATAGGCGCTGGACTCCTTGTATAAATCGCTAACTAATCTGGACAATCGAACGGGAGAAAATCCACCTATGATTCCGGTGAAAATTAATACTAAAAAAAGAATCACTAGTCCAGTAAATGCTTTGGGAATATCTTCTTCCTTTAAGAACCAAACTGACAGGAATCCGAAAAATAGAAAAAAGTCCTTTAGCTCGCTATTAAACGCTCGTTCAAAATAAAATGCATCTTCACCCGAGAGGAGATGAACTAGGAAATCTAGAAAATACCAGACAAAGAGGGCGACAGAAAGATAAAAAAGAAGATGTTTGGGGAACCAGTTAGAAGCCGGCCGAGAACGAAGCGTATGCCCGAACCCGAAACAGAAGGACAGTACCAGAAACGCTTGGCTTATGCTGACGGAAACTCCTATCGTGCTGAACGTAGCAATTAGACAAAATACATGTGCCTTACGTAAGAATTCGGTCATCGGAAGAAATGCCTGTAACAGAATGTAAATTCCCGCTTCCTTGTAAATTCGATTATTTTTCCCGACATAAAGTAGATTGGAGTGGAAAAATCCCTCCTTTGCATGAGATTGGTTCCCCATCAGGGCTACGATGAAAATCCTTTATTTTTCGGACACATTCCTTCCTAAAGTCGACGGGGTCGCAATCTCCATGCGGAATTTCGCCGAGTTGCTTGCCGAGAGAGGACATGAATTTTTGATATGTTGTCCCAAATACGGAGACGGAGACTTCGATCGGATGGGGGACCGGATTCGCATCGAACGATTTCGTAGCGGATATTTGCCCAGCTATCCGGATATAAAGGTCGTTTTGCCTTCTCCTGCAAAAATCAAAAGAATTATCAAAGAATTTCAGCCGGACTTAGTTCATATTCACACTCCAGGCTTACTAGGCTTATATGGAATTAATGCTACGGAACGTTACGGAATTCCTAGTATAGGAACCTATCATACTTTGATGTCCGAGCAGGATATGTATTTGTCTTTATACAGACTTTTGAAGCTGGACAAACTGTTTATGAAAGTCGGCAAGCTTAATAAAAGACTGCGAATTAAGGATTTGATAAAATTTGAGAAGTTTGACAGATTCAATATTCGGAAAAAGATCATATTGAAGATTACGAACAATTTGTATGATAGATGCGATCTAATTATCTCTCCCTCCCATCTCATAAAAAAGCAGTTGGAAGAGTTCGGTATTAAAAAGCCGGTCGCAGTGATTTCTAACGGATTGGACCTATCCGAATTTAAAGGGCAGCCTAAAAAATTGGAAGGAAGCCCGAAGCTTCTGCACGTAGGGAGAATTTCTTACGAAAAAAACTGCGATGTAATCATCAATTCCTTTAAATTGATTAAGGATTCGCTTCCTGATGCGAGTTTGACGATCGTCGGCGACGGTCCTGCTCTTGCCTCCTTAAAATTGCAGTCGGAAAAACTCGGAATTGAAAAATCGGTCTTCTTTAAAGGGTTTATCGATCGGAAGGATTTACCGAAGGAATATCCGAACTATGATCTGTTTTTAACGGCATCAACTATGGAGACTCAAGGATTGGTGATTTTAGAATCGATAGCTTGCGGTTTGCCGGCGGTCGGCGTGGATTCTTTTGCCATTCCCGAATTGATCCACAACGCTAAAAACGGATACATAGCTAAACCGTTCGACGTGAAAGATATCGCGGAGAAGTCGGTTAAGATACTGAAAGATCCCGAGCTATTTGCCGCATTTTCGATCGAATCGATTCGAATCGCGCAAAGTCATGAAATTAAAGCCTGCGTGGATAGAATGGAAGATGTCTATAAAGCCGTTGCCGAATTGAAAGGTAAGAAAAAGAGTCCTTCGCTTTTTAATATGATTTTTTCACTCGACCCGTTCGGTTTATTCGGTTAAAGTCGAATTTAGAAAAGCGTATTGATGTTTATGATCACATTAATGCGCTTGATAACATCCTCGGGTGTGATCCACTCCATACACGCAAAGTCCTTTCTAAAGCACGTCGTATTTCCGTAGATGCTGCAAGGTCTACAAGTGAGATCCTCTATTTGTAGAACGCCGGTATCTTCTTGACCGAAAGGTGCAAAACCGGAATAGGGATGAGTCGTTCCGAAGAGAGCAACGACAGGGCGCTTTAAAAGGGCAGCGATGTGAATGTTGGACGAATCCATTCCTATAATTACGTCCATTCTTTCCATGATTCCGAGTTCTCCTCGTATTCCGAGTTTTCCTCCGGAGACGATCGTCATCGATTGATCGCCGTTTCTCCATTCCTCCATAATGGATGCTTCCTGAGACGAACCGAATAAGAAAATCCTAATATTTGGAAATTCTTCCTTGAGTAGTTTAAGCAATGCGATGCTTTTTTCGTGCGGCCATTCTTTTAATTTGTGACCGGCAAACGGTGCGTATCCGACCCAAAGCCCTTCCTTTTTGTCGATCTTTCTGGAAAGTAAGAAGTCCTTTGCAAAAATCTTGGATTCGGGATCAACGTTTATCCAGGGTCCTTTGCGAACGGAAGCCGGATATCCCGCCTTATCGAATACCTTCAAGTATCTATCAACGGTATGTGGGAGCTTTCGAAGTACTTTTCTATTCCTACGAATCTGGCGTAATTTTTCGCGTCTGCCTTTCACGATTTGAAAAATTGGAACGCCCCTCAAGCGGAAAAATAAACTGATAAACCTAGATCTGACGCTTGAGTGTAAATCGACTATTTTCTCGTAAGGGCCGAGCTTATTCAGCTCCCGAAATAATCGGTACAAGCCCATGATTCCTCTATATTTTTTTAGATTGATTCCGATTACATGAACGTTCGGGATATTATAGAAAAAAGGCGCATAATTTCCTCGCGTCACGACCGTAAGTTGGATATTCGTATATTTCGCAACGACCGCTATTAGCGCCGGCGCCATTAGGGCAACGTCTCCCATTGCCGAAAAACGAAGAACAAGAAGGTTCATGCTTTATTGGTATACAAAGAAGGATTGAGATTCTTATCGTTGTACATTTTCATTTGACGATATACTTTATAATATTTCACGCCCTTGGAAAGATCGTCCAATATCTCATCTAGGCAAATCGACAAATCTTTCCTTTGCTCTAGCAGAATGCTTAGCTTCGTTTTACAGGCTTCGATATGCGCAATGGTCGCGTCAGTCCTACGCGTCTGCTCTTCCATATGATAGATTTTGAGCTCCAAAATGCTCATCCGATCGATTAGCCAGGCCGGCGTCTCGGAATTCATGCGGGCATCCGGCTTACGGGGAATATCCTTAAACCTGGATGAAATAAAATCGTCGATTAGTTCTACGGTATCCGTTCTTTCCTGGTTTAAGGCGTCTATTTGACGCTTAAACTGGACTAGATTCGAGTCCGGCAAATCCGGTCTTCGGATTTCGTCTTCGACATGCCACTGGACGGTATCAATCTGGTTCTTTTTATAGAAAAGATACTCTAAACTGGTTTGAGGATAGGGGTTTTTTGATAAGGATTCGCTTGCATGCCAATCTTGGATGGATTTTTGAAAAATCGAAACAACGGAGGCTGAATCTAAGTGCATCGGAGCTAGAATTTCCCTTTAAACTCAGAAATCAAGAGATTTCCATCCGGAAACAAGGACCTTTACGTTCGTATTTCATTCTCGATACGAGATAGACTTTACAAAACGGAAGAGGGGCCATAGGCTTTGCCGGAATGATACGTTTCGTCCCTCCCGAAGCATTGCAATTTCTTGCCTCGATTCCCTTATTTAAAAATCTTCCGAGAAAGCTACTCGTTCAAATTTATAAGCATATCGAAGAACGGAATGTTTATAACCATGATGTGATTTATTATAAGGGAGAGATTTCAAAGGAACTGTATCTAATACGCCACGGCGAGGTGATGGTCACTTTAGGGGAAGCCGGACAAACCGTTCGATATTTAGGTGAAGGTGATCTTTTTGCGGAAAACAGCGTTCTGACTAGGTCGGTGCATTCGGGTTCGGCGACGGCCGTTTTGGATACTTTACTGTACGTATTGAACGGAGAATATTTTCTCCGTCTTGCCGCAAAGGAAAAGATCTTATCCCAAAATTTAATGCGCCTCATGGGAATCAGGATGCGCGAAGCGATCGAAGGAGTCGTCAAGAATCCTTCGGTGCCGCGACGATTGATTTGTCATATTCCGACCGAAGAGGTCGAGGACTTCAAGCACCACCTAGATTCGATCGTCGAAACGGGGAGACGATCCCACGAAGGAAATGTCTCTCTATTCAAGATCGATATATTCAAGGATAAATCGCTATCCGAAATGATTCGGATGATTTCCCAGCTCAGAAAAAAATCTCCCGTCCTTCATATTTATTTCCGCGTTCCAAGCATACTCCCCGAATTCGATAAGGTTGTGCAACAATGCGATCAGATCGTTTTTTGGGAGGATAATCCCGAAAGAAACGTTAAACAGAAAACCGAAATCATCGATTATTGGAGACCTCGAATACGTAATTATGACGGGCGTACGTCCAGGATCGTAGTTTCCGATAAAGCGATCCATCACGAAGACAAAAGCGCCAATCAGCGAATTTTCTACAAGGGCGAGACGTTTGCCAGATATCTTGTTTCCAAAACTAGAGGATTGGCCCTCGGCGGAGGCGGAGCCAGAGCCTTGGCCCACGTCGGGCTACTAAAAGTTTTAGAAAGGGAAGGGATCCGATTCGATTATGTGTCAGGTTCTTCCTTCGGCGCGGTGATCGCGGCATTGTACGCGAGGGGAGAAAGCGCCGATTCCGTTTACAAGATGGTTAGTAAATTCTTCGGTGGAATCGATAAGCCGTTTGATCCGACGATTCCGTTAATTTCTTTCTTTAAGGGAAAAAAAATGCTGCGAATGCTTAAGGACGCATTCGGTTCGCAATTGATCGAGGATCTAAAAATTCCATTCGTAACGTCGGCCGTGGACTTGCATAGTGGGCAGGAATACGTAATGGATCAGGGGCCTATCTGGGAAGCACTTGCATCCGCAATGAGTTTGCCGGGTATGTTCCCTCCCGTTTTTAAAGGGGATCACCTTTTAATCGACGGGGGAGTGATCAACAACGTGCCTGATAACCTGATTCGAAAGAGAGGAGCGGACGTCATTCTTTCGGTTAACGTTTCCCCGTTACGCGACGATGCGATCGTTCGACTTTTGGAAGATCGTAAAGTTACCGGGAAATCGTTCTTTAAGAACCTATGGGAAGATATCACGTACCCTCCGATCTTAAAGATTATGGCGAGAGCGATTACTCTGGAAGGACGCGAGATTACCAAGCTTCGAAAGGAGAAAATGGATCTTTTCGTGAATATGCATATCGAAGAATTCGCGTTTACCGATTTCGGAAGGTACAAGGAAGTGATAAAAAAAGGCGAATTGGAAGCCGAATCGGCTACCAAGGAAATCCGTGAATTGTTCTTTCCTTCCGAACGGAAAAAGTGAGTTTTTTATGGAAACGAAGCGATTACCGCATCTTGCAATTTATCGGATAATTTTCTCCAGGAAGATTTCCACTCGTCGCTTCCTTTCGGGCCCACGCGATTCGTCAGTGAAAATATAGCGGTTAAAGGAATAGCGAAATTTTCCGCTACTTTTGCCAGACCGAAAACTTCCATATTTTCCAAACCGATTTCTTCCGTTTTTAAACGTTCCGTGGCTCGCGGACTTAGGTCTTCTAAAGTTACCGAACCGGTTCCGTTGGTAGTAGATTCGAAAAAACCGTTGCCTAAAGCCGGAATTTCAAAGGCGGTAAATTCCAGTTTTAATTTTAGAAACTCCGGTACCCGTATTTTCTTATCCAGGTAAGCGATTTCGTAATTTGTAAATGCTCTCGAGAGTCCTAGTTTTCCTTCCCATTCTTTGCGAGGAACCCAAGGATACACTCCTGCAGAACCTAGGAAGATAATGGATTTCGGTAAATCCTCTTCGTTTTCCAAGAAGAAAGATTGCAGGCGTAGCGCGGCGTTTAAGTTCCCGACTCCGGTTTCTAAGACCCAAAATCGGTGATCGGATTGCAGTTTGTCAATTTCTCCGGTAAAGGCCCCGCAAAAAAGAATTTCCCGATTTTTCATTTTAGGCATATCGATTTAAGAATACAGCTCATTGATTTGACGAGAATAATTTTCCAGGACGACTTTACGCTTAATTTTCATGGTCTCTGTCAGTTCTTGCCCTTTTTCGAACGGCTTCTCGATCAGCAGAAAATTGGAGATCCTTTCAAAATTCTTAAATCCGTTTCCTTCCGAAATTTTTTCTTTCAGCAATTCCTTATAAAATTTGAGTACGGTCGGGTTCGTAACGATTTCCGTATTTGCTTCCGGTAATGTTTGTCCCGATTTCGCGAATTTTTCCCTGAGCTTTTCGAAATTAGGAACGATCAGGGCGTTCAGGAATTTCCGATCCTGCCCGACGACTACGATAAACTGGATAAATTCGGATTCGGAAATTTTAGCTTCGATCGGTTCCGGCTCCACATTTTCGCCGGAAGATAATACGATCGTATCTTTGGCACGACCTGCAAACTTGAGTTCTCCTGTCTTCGTCCAAACGAATAAATCTCCTGAATCGAACCAATTGTCTATCAGTGAAGCCGTATTTTTTTCTTCGTCTTTGTAGTAGCCGGAAGTGACATGCGGCCCTTTATGCCAAGCTGTACCTTTGATTCCGGATTCGGTAATGACAGTCCCGGTTTCATCCAAAAGTTTTATATGCGCGCCGGGAAAAACTGGTCCGATTGCGCCGGTTTTTGGAATCGGAAACCGACCCATAGCTCCCATTCCCGTGGTCTCAGTCATTCCATAGGTT
The DNA here is from genome assembly GCF_000243675.2 of Leptospira inadai serovar Lyme str. 10. Lineage (NCBI taxonomy): Bacteria > Pseudomonadati > Spirochaetota > Leptospiria > Leptospirales > Leptospiraceae > Leptospira > Leptospira inadai. The sequence continues at coordinate 119,031 of NZ_AHMM02000016.1, forward strand.
TCGATAATGGGAATACCGAGCGACCGGAAAAAAAACTGAATTTTAGAAGGCATCGCTCCCGCACCGCAAAACGCAAAACGTAGACGCCCACCTAAAGAAGCACGAACAGGCTGTAATATTTTTTGTGAAAGTAAATTCGCTAGTGAAACCGGCCCGAAGAACGCTAGGGCTACGAATTTATCCAATGCCTTTTGATCGGAAGGTTCATCCTCGGTAGTTGCGTAATTTCCCGTAATCGTATCATAAAGGGAGCTATGGAACTCCGCGATTTTTACGGCCAACGAGAAGACCTTAAATTTCCAAGACGGTCCCTTTTTGGCTGTATCCCAGATTTTACGGTATAGCGCCTCCCATACACGGGGAACGGAAACCAAAACGGTGGGTTGGATTAGGCCAAAGTCTCGTTGTAGATTAGTAACATTGGAGGAAGCCATCGAGGCACCCCAGGAAAGCAAGGCTGTCTCTAAAATCCGTTCCGCAATATGCCAAGGAGGAAGGAATACCACAGTTCTATCCGAATACGTGACCGGGACGAATTGCTGGAGTTCTTGTACGCTCCAAGTAAATGATCTGTGTTTAAGAACGACTCCTTTGGGAACGCCTGTGGTTCCCGAAGTGTAAATGATGGTCGCAATGTCCTTGCCCGTGAGCGATTCTCCGGCTTGCCTCAGGACTTCCGGCCCTTTCTTGGAAAGGTACTGTTCTCCGGAAGATAAGGCTTTATCCAGTCCGAGCACTTCCAATTTTGGGAATTGGCTCCTGATCTGGCTTAAGCCTTCGAATGTGGATTCGTCTTCGATTACTATGAGAACCTCGATTGCGGATAAACAATCAGGATGTTTGCTTAGTTTTTTTAGAACCGAATTCTTTTCTAGGAAGACGATTTTTGCGTCCGTGTGGGTTAAAATATAAGTGATATCTTCGGCGCTTGCGTCGCATCCCCTAGGAACATCTACACCGCCGGCACAGACGATCGAAAAAGAGCAGAGGGACCATTCGGTGCGATTATCACAAATGAGTCCGACCTTATCTCCTCGTCTTAACCCTTTGGAAAGTAAATATCCCGAAAGTCTTTCCAGGCTGGAAAACCATTCTCCATAGGAAATTCCGGTGAAAGTATGTTGTTTTTCATCCCAGATCCAGTGGAAAGGACGATCACGATATTGGCGGCAAGAATCCGAGACCAAATGATATATGCTAGGTTTTTCCATGGGAGTCAAGGAAGGAGCCCAAGAGTTTCCTTCTCTCCTAACATTAGATTTATATTCTGTAGAGCCTGCCCGGCAGCTCCCTTCATGAGATTATCCAAAGCGGAGACGATCGTAATCGTCTTACCTCGCTGGCGAACTCCTATATCTAGAAAATTCGTATGAACGACTTTAGATAGATCGATCTCCTCCGGAGTCTCCCGAATTCGAATGAAGGGCTCTCCGGAGGCGTTCTTTTTTAGAGTCGCGAGAGCGTCTATATCTTCCGTTCCCTCCGTTTCTAGGTAGATGGTGGACAAGATTCCCCGGTTAAGAGGGAGTAAATGCGGAACAAAGAGAATTTCCGGCTGAGGCAGTCCCGAACCCGCATAAGAATATTCTTGAATTTCAGGTTCGTGTTGGTGGGTTAAAATCTTATAGGCGCGAAAGTTTTCGTGGACTCCGGTAAAGGAAAAACCTCCGTCTTCCACTCTTCCTCCCGCGCCGCTCACTCCGGATTTGCAGTCGGCAATAATTCGACTCCGAACCTTCTTTCTAACGTCGCCGAGGAGGTACAAAGCCAATATTACGGAAGTGGAATAGCATCCGGGATTCGAAACGAAATTCGCGCCTTTTAATTTTTCCCGAAACAATTCCGGAATTCCGAAAACGGCCCGATCTACTAGCTCGAAGCTAGTATGGGTGAGTTTATAAGTTTTCTCGAATGCTTCGCGATTATGAAGACGATATACTCCCGACAGGTCGATTACTTTATGTCCGGCATCTAGGAACCTAGGAGTCAATAGTAAGGAAGCTTCGTTCGGAACCGCTAAAACCACCAAGGAGCCTTCCGGAACTCGATCCTCGTGTTTCTTAAAAACTAAATCCTCCGGAAACGGGAGATCGGGAAACACCTCGGATATTTTTTTTCCGGCAAGCTTATCGCTCGTAAGATGAACCGTTTTGTATTTTGGATGGCGAGCTAAAAGTCCGAGAAGCTCTTTTCCGGTGAATCCGCCGGCCCCGATAATACTGATTTCTGACATGCTCTTCCTGATTTGGTTGAATTCTTGGTTGCGTAAGGCAAGTATCAAAAAAGGAAAAGTTCTTGGAATAAAAAAAAAGCCGGATGGATTTCCCACCCGGCGTCAATGGTTTCTAAAAAGAAAGCCGGTAGTAAATGTTTATCCAGCGGCCCTTTGGGCGTCTTCGGCCCCGCTTGGAACAGTCGGCACTTTTGCTTCTTTGGCAAGAGCAGGTAGACCGTTGAGGTCTCGCACCATATTCTCGATTTGAAATGCAATTTCAGGATTGGCCTTTAAATACTCTTTGGCGGCCTCCTTTCCTTGTCCGATCTTTTCGGTATTATAGGAATACCAGGCACCCGATTTACTAATGATGTCGTGTTTTACACCTAAGTCAACGAGAGAACTTTCCCTACTAATTCCGGTGTTGTAGATTATGTCAAATTCCGCTTGCCGGAACGGTGGAGCAGTCTTGTTCTTAACCACTTTGACTCGGACTCGATTGCCGGTGGCCTCTTCTTTTTCCTTTAAGGTTTCGATTTTTCGAATGTCTAATCGAATCGAACTGTAGAACTTAAGCGCGTTTCCCCCGGTTGTAGTTTCGGGCGATCCGAACATAACTCCGATCTTCATACGGATTTGGTTTATGAAAACGACGACCGTTCTTGATTTGGATATGGTCCCGGTCAGCTTGCGAAGAGCTTGGGACATAAGGCGGGCCTGCAATCCCATATGCGCATCTCCCATATCCCCTTCTATCTCCGCTTTCGGCACGAGGGCAGCCACGGAGTCTACCACAATGATATCGATCGCGTTGCTACGAACCAGGGATTCGCAAATCTCCAGGGCTTCCTCCCCGTTATCCGGCTGAGAGACGAGAAGTTCCTCTAAATTTACGCCCAATTTTTTTGCGTAAGATGGATCCAAGGCATGTTCGGCATCGATGAACGCCGCGACTCCACCTCTTTTTTGGGCTTCTGCAATCGCAGCCAAAGTCAGAGTCGTCTTTCCGGAGGACTCCGGCCCGTAGATTTCAACAATTCTACCTAACGGATATCCTCCGATACCCAAAGCAATGTCAAGATCCAGAGAACCTGTCGGGATCACGGGCATCACATTCGTAGCAGAAGCCGCACCGAGCCGCATAATCGATCCTTTCCCGAATTGCTTTTCTATTTGGGTCATGGCCTGATCGATCGCCATTTTCTTAGAGTCGTCTAAGCCTTGGGCTTCTTCTTTTTGCTTCTTCATGGATTCTTTAGCTCCTTCTCTTGCCAAAACGATTCCCCTTCCTTTATGATTGCGTGTACTTTTTAAGGGATTCGACTGGGATAGGAGCATCATACTTCCTATCCCGGACAAATTCCATTTAGATCCGTAAAATCTTGGAAATTCCCTTGAGAAAAGGATCGGTTTTTATGAACCTTATGTCACCCAAAAAATGAGTCCAAATTCGAAAAAAATCTATATATTTGTATAGCAAATGTACTTGCAGTAAATGGGCAGGTTAGGAAATCGGGTTTTCATCCGAGTCGTGGGGAGCATTTATTTTTTGCCTATCCCGTAAGAAAATCGTTTGAGCCTTAAAGCTCCGCTTGTTTTGGTCCTTCAAAAATGTCCAAAACCGTTTTGAATATACGAAGATTAGTACTATCGTAAATACGAATAATAACCCTTTTGATATTAATAGAATATAATAAGGGAATAGATTTTGATTCGGGAAATAGAAAAGGTAAATTCCGTTTTCGTGAAAGAGCTCCAGGGAAGAGTTCCTTTTCTTTCTTTCCTGGAAATAGGATCTTAATTCCCGAATATCCCTAAATTGTAAGGGTGCGTCTTCTTTTTCCTTGCATAGCAATAAAGCACCGGCTTCCGTAAACGCGTAAAAGCTACCTAAGAGCTTTAAGTTTTCCCAATCTTGTAGATACGGTTTTTGTCGGCTGCGAAAGAAATATTTTATCTTCCCATTTTTATAGGAAAAGCTTCGAAAGGTTTCGGGAAAATCCGTCTCTTCTTTCAAGATCGTGCCTGAACCTAGTTCGGGAACTTCATAGGCCATTCCACCTATATCCGGAATAGAATCCAAGTCTTTACGGATGAGTTCCGGAATTAGGGATTTTCGAAGATTTTTTTTCGAAAAATGTCGGTCGATGGATTCGCGAATTGCCGTTTCTGTTTCTTGGATTTCATTCTTATAAAAACTGGATACTAAATTGCGAACGATACGTTTTTCCCTAAGTACCGGGTGCCCGGCCCATTCCATCGCGGTTTCCCATAATTCTTCATCACCGGATTCCGTTGAAAAAACGGCCGATGGCATCGCTAGACAGAAAAGAAAGAGTAAAGAGCGGAAAACCTTTGACATAGAGACGTTTTTCCCTGTATACCTCAAAGAAGAATCGAAAATAAAGGCCTTAAAAGCGGAAATACCATGAGTCTGAAAGAACTTCACAAGATAGAAACTACAAAATCCTCCTGGAGAGACTTTGTCGAGTATAGTATTCAGACTTCGTTTTATAAAGAAGCTAAGGAAAAAACCGGCTCTCTTGTGGAATCCATCCAATTAACCTTGTTCCACGACTATTTATCCACTTTTTCCGAACAGGAACAATATGAATATCTCTCTAACGAAACGGAGTTTCTTCGCTCGGCGGCAAATTTTGTGAATATTCTGGAAGGTGCGCGCTACGCTCCCGAGGGTTATAATACGTTGGAAAGATCCTTATTTTTGGGGATGATTAAAGGATTATTGCGGGAACAAATGGATGGAGAGAACCAAATCGTAGATATGGAGCGGTATCATTTTTATCGGTGTATCATTCGATTTTGCTCGAGCCTGGAATATATCGAGCGCGTTTACGATCGGTACAAGAATTATATTACCCAGGTTTCAGGAGTATAAATCTGGCCCCTATTTCGGAAACTACGATTTCAGGTTGCCCGATTTGTTCCGCTCATCGTAGCGAAAAAATTTCGGGTTTTTTATTTCGATCGGGCCCGTTTCTCGTAAGGCATAGCGAATTTTCGAAGAAACTTCCCGGTTATTTGTATGTGGAGCCCGTTTCGCACCGCGAGGCCTATTCGGAATGGACTTCCGAGGAGTTTGCAGAGTTAGGAACCGCTTTCCAACGAGCGACAACCTGGATTTACGATCGTTTTTCACCCCAGAAAATTTATACGGTGTTGGTTGCGGAGAAGGTGGCACATATGCACTTCCACCTTATACCTCGGTTCGGAGAAATCAAAGGTCCGGAATATATTCGCTTGGCATTGGAAGGTCTATTGGATCTACCGGAAACTATTTCGTTCCCGGAAATATAGTTTTGTTCTTTAGGGAAAAGAGAGAAAGGAAACCGAAACGCTCGGTCTAATTAATAAACATGGATCTTAAAAAAGCAGAAGCACTTATCGAAGCCGGAAAGAATAGAAAGGCCGATTTTGTGGAAATTTACGAGGAGGAATCCCGAAACTCGTCGGTGGCTCTTCGGGATAAAAAAATCGAACAGTCTCTAGCCGCAACGGATTACGGAATTGGAATACGTTTAATCTATGGAACGGACGTTCTTTACGCTTATACGAGTAATGACGAGATATCGCATCTTATTTCTTTAATTAATTTACTCGCGGATTCCCGCGGCGAAGCGAGTCTTCTCGGAGGTAGGTTTATATTCTCTCCCTCTCCGGTAAAACCGCAATTTCCTGCGGCCTTTTTGGATCCGAGGCAGGTTTCTCCTTCTCGAAAATTGGAATTATTGCAATCCGCCGATTCGGCCGCTAGGCAGGTCTCCTCCAAGGTTGTGCAAGTAGGGGCCAGCGCATCGGATATCGTGACAAACGTTTTAATAGCGAATTCGGAAGGATTATGGGTGGAAGATCTTAGAGTGCGAAGCCGTTTTTCCTTATCGGTAACGGCGGAAAAAGAAGGAGAACGTTTTGTCGCAACCGAATCGCCCGGCGCAATTCGAGGATTCGAATTTTTCGACGGGTTACCCGTCAAGGATCTGGCGCAAAATGCGGCAGAAAGAGCTTTGTTTATGCTGGATGCAGGGTATATAGAAGGAAAGAAACTGCCCGTTCTCATGGGGAACGGTTTTGGCGGCGTCATATTCCACGAAGCCTGCGGGCACCCTCTTGAGACGGAATCGATTCGCAAGAATTCTTCGCCGTTCGTAGGAAAGTTGGGAGAAGCGATCGGGCAGTCCTGCTTGACGGCTTACGACGACGGAACATTAGAAAATTATTATGGTTCCCTGAAAGTGGACGACGAAGGAATGCCGACGCAAAAGACTCTTTTGATCGAAAACGGTATCCTAAAGGCTTATCTTTCGGATCGAATCGGGTCCATGGAAACCGGATCTCCTCGGACCGGAAGCGGAAGGCGAGAATCCTACCAATATGCTCCCGTTTCAAGGATGAGAAATACCTTTATCGCTCCCGGAAAGGATTCCTTTGACGAAATGCTTTCCTCGGTCGAATACGGACTTTATGCCAAAAGGATGGGCGGAGGTTCGGTCAATCCCGCCACAGGAGAGTTTAACTTTGCAGTGGAAGAAGGTTACGTAATTCGCAACGGAAAGGTGGCCGAGCCGGTTAGAGGAGCCACTTTGATCGGTAAAGGACATGAGATTTTACCGAAGATTTCGATGGTGGGAAACGATCTGGAATTGGCTGCCGGTACCTGCGGTGCATCTTCCGGATCGATTCCGGTAACGGTCGGGCAACCGTCTTTGAAAGTGGATGAAATTCTTGTAGGTGGACGTTAATGAATTTAGAAGAGGCTGCCCAGTTCGTTCTGGAGGAAGGAAAACGTCTTCGCTTAGATCAATTCGATCTTATCGCTACCGATTCGGAAGATACCGGTATCGAAGTATTTAAAGGAAGAATCGCCAATACCGAGACGTCTCGCTCGAGAGGTGTTGGGATTCGAATTCTCCAAAATTCCCGACCGGGATATTCGTACAGCGAACGATTCAGTGAGGAAGCCTTGGCTAGAATGGTTCGGGATGCCTTGGACCAGACTGAAATTACCGATCGCCTGGATTTGGATTTACCCGATCCGCAATCGATACCGGATATTAATCTAAGGCATTTCGAGACAAGCCTGGAAGAGTTGGACTTTTCCTGGATGAGGAAATTCGGTCAGACTTTGGATGAAGCTTCCTGGGCCTGCGATGCGAGAATAGAAAACGTACCTCATGTCGGAGTCGGAAAAAGTAGAACGGAAAGTTTGGTAGCAAACTCTAAAGGTGTTTTCGTAAAAAAGGAATCCAACGTAATCTACGCCGGAACCGGGGTCGTAGCCGCCGAGAAAGAGAGTAAGAAAATGGGTAGTTTCTATCGATCGGGTCGGGACCTTTCGAAATTCTCGGCAAACGATATCGCAAAAGAGGCTGCAGTTCGTGCTACCGAATTATTAGGTGCGGAACCTCTCAAAAGCGGAATGTATCCTATCGTTTTGAGCAATCGAATCAGTTCTCAAATCTTCGGCATGTTCTCTTCTCCTTTTTTCGCGGACGCGGTTCAAAAAGGCCAATCTAGATTGATAGATAAATTAGGGCAGGAAATTGCTTCTCCCATTCTTACGATTCGTTGTGAGCCGCATCTCCCCGATTTTCCCGGTTCTAGAGTAATCGACGCCGAAGGAATTCTTACCGCTCCTAGATCAGTGGTCGAAAACGGAATCCTTTCCTCCTATTTATATAATTTGGAGTCCGCGAAGAAGGAAGGAGTGAAACCGACCGGGCATGGAGTTCGTTCTTATTCGGGAAGGGCAGGGACTTCCTTCTCCAATTTTATGATTCCATTCGGTACAAGTACTCGTCAGGAATTACTTTCTTCGGTACCGCATTGTATTTTGGTTACCAAGCTGGAAGGCGGCGCCGGATGTAGCGCGGTTTCCGGAGAAATCTCGATAGGAGTACAAGGATTCTATTATAAGAACGGGTTGCCGCAATTTCCGGTGGATCGAATCACTATGAATACGAATTTTTTCGATTTGCTCCGTAAAATCGAAGGGATTTCGAATGAATATTCTGATAGCTACTCTTCTATCAAAGTCCCGGACATTTTGGTAAGCGAAATCAATATCGCCGGGTAAACTAGGATAAAAACTTCCGTTTAACAGACCTTCGCGAGGACCGATTTCCCCGGGAAGGATTTCTTCCTCCTTCCCGTCGGGCCAGCAAGTAGAAAATAAACTAGTTGCCTAAGTTCGAACGATTGTGGATGAAAGACGTCACATCCATCGAGGGACGATCTAGTGAAATTCTCTCCGTTCTCTATAAGAGTCATATTTTTACGGTTTCCGTTTTTTCTATTTTTTATTTCCAGCGGATTCGGAATCGCCCAATCCGCCAAGGTCCAATTTTCCTTTTCCCCTCAAGGAGAAATCAAAAAAGTCGGGCAGGTCCAGGCTCTTTTTCGAGAACCGATGGTCCCTCTGGGGGATCCAAAACGAGCCGTTTCCCCCTTTAAAATCGATTGCCCGATAAAGGGTGAAGAACGGTGGGTTACGGAAACGGATTGGGTTTACGAATTCGATCAGCCTCTGCCTGGTGGATTGGTTTGTAAATTTACCACCAGTTCCTTGAAATCCATCGCAGGCAATGTTTTGGACGAGGGTAAATCGTTTACATTTAGCACGGGAGGTCCCGGGGTTTCGGATCTTCGCCCTTATCAGGGCTCGACGATTGCGGAAGACCAAGCCTTTGTTTTACAGTTGGATGCGGAACCTAAACCGAGCGATGTAACGGAGAGAATTTACTTTGCAGTGGAAGGTCTCGGGAACAGGATCCCGATTCGAATCATACAAGGAAAAGATCGGGAGGCGATTCTAAACGCTAGCGGAACGTACGGAGCAACGAATTCCACTCTTGTAATCGGTGCTAAGCAGGTTTTTCCTTCCGGGAAATCGGTAAGAATCGTCGTCGAACGCGGGCTCCGTTCGACTAGCGGGGTTGCAACTTCCTCTAATTGGGAAACAAGTTATCGAGTAAGACCGTCTTTTACGGCGGGCTTCACCTGTGAAAGAGTGAATGCAAAGGCCGGATGTGTTCCGATATCGCCCGTCTATGCGACTTTTTCATCCCCGATTCGTTCCGCATGGAAGAACCAGATATACCTGAAAACTTCGGACGGTAAGTCAATTCCCGTAAAAAAAGACGATTCCGATAACGGTTCCGAAATTTACTCGGTCGCTTTTTCCTATCCTCTGCCTGCAAACACTGAATTTCAGCTCGTATTGCCGAAGGGAATTACCGACGATGCAGGGCGATCGTTAGAAAACGCATCTTCATTTCCGTTAACGTTTCGCACAGATGAGTATCCTCCTCTCGCAAAATTTGCGGGTGAATTCGGAATTATCGAAAGATTTCCGGAAGCACTCCTGCCGGTTACGATCCGGAATATCGAAGCTCCCGTTCAGGCAAAGCATTTGAATCCTTTGGAGCCGAACGGCGGCGGGGAACTCATTCTGGAGCAATGGGCCACGCTTAAGAACCAAGGAAAGGAATTTTTGGGGAATGCGTTCGGTGGAAAGAATTCGGAAGAAAAGAAAGGAGACGGAAAAACTCTTCCAGCCAAATCGATCGTTGTCGGATCGGATCAGGTACAGGAAATTTTGTATTGGCTTCGAAGGATTCCGTATTTTCGGAAAGACGAATCTATTTTTAAAAATGCTAAAGGCGGCTCTTCCTCAAAAGGATTCGGAATCCCTTCTGCGGGAGGCGAAAAACGTTTCGAAGTCGTCGGAATTCCGTTGAAGAGAAACGGATTGCATATCGTAGAAATCGAAAGCGCGGTCTTAGGACGGGCTTTGGATCCCGATCAAAAACCGATGTTCGTGAGGACGGCCGCGTTAGTCACGAATCTCTCTTTGCATTTTAAATGGGGGAGAGAAAATTCTCTCGTTTGGCTAACGTCTCTCGACAAGGGAGCGCCTATCGACGGAGCGGATGTATTCGTATACGATTGCGGGGCCAATCTGATTTGGAAGGGAGTCACAGGAAAGGATGGCTCGATTCTAACCAAAGATATTTCCCGCGAAAGCCGCAATTGTCGGGACGTAAATAGATATAGCGATGGATATTTCCTAGTCGCCAAGAGGGGCGAGGATTTCACGTTCCTTCATACGACCTGGGACGACGGAATCGAGCCTTGGAGATTTCAGTTAAGGCAAAACTATTACGACGGTAATTATAGATATGCGACCGTACTAGATCGTTCCCTGTTTCGGGAAGGCGAAACGGTCCGCATGAACCATATTCTTCGTTTAACAACGAGCGAGGGTTTTAGATACCCGAATCGATCCGAAATTCCTAATGCGGTTCAAATAACGCATAATGCAACGGGGCAAGACTATCCTTTACCTGTGAATTGGTCCGAGTCTTTTTCGGCGGAGACTCAGTTTACCATCCCAAAGGAATCCGTTTTAGGCGAATATTCCATTTATTTTTTGCTCCCCGGAGGGCGAAAAGTTTTTTCCGGTTCGTTTACTTCGGCGCAATTTCGACTTCCTCTTTTAAAAGGAGAATTGCAAGCGGACTCTTCTCAGCTTATCGCCCCGAAGGATGTCTCCGTTACCGGGCAGATCTCTTATCTTTCCGGAGGAAAAGCCGGTTTGTTACCCGTCTCCCTCCGTTCTTCCATAAAGCCTTCGGGGGGAATCCAATTCCCTTTATATCCGAATGTGGAATTCGGAAACGGAAAATCCGAGTCTTCCCAATTTCAATACGAAGCCTACGAAGAGGATTCCGATTCCGGATCGAAGAAAAAACAGGAATATCAATTAGTTTCCTCTAAAACGGATGCTAACGGGTTTCTTTCGGAAAAAATTACGATCCCTCGGAAGTTGGACAGAGTACACTCTCTGGATCTAGAGATGGAATGGAAGGATCCGAACGGCGAGATCCAAACGGTAGCGAGAAACTTCCGATTATTGCCTTCCAAAAATCTAGTTGCGATTCGAAATGAGGATTGGGTAGCGGTCCGAAATAAGATTCGTTCCAAAGTTTTCGTTTTGGATCCGCAGGGGAATCCGGTCCCGGGAAAAAATATCACCGTTAAGGGAATTTCCGCAAAATATATTTCTCATAGAAGGCGCTTAGTCGGGGGCTTTTATTCCTATAATCATCGCCTGGAGAGAAAGGATATCGGCCAAGTATGCTCGGGAACGACGAATGAGAAGGGAATTTTAGACTGTCAGGGAGCGATCAATCAAACCGGAGAATTGTATCTAGAAGCGAAGATCGATGGGGAAGAATCCTATGCTCATACTTCCATCTGGGTTTTAGGAGAGAAAGAGCTTTGGTTCGGTTCTTCCGATAACGACAGAATGGATCTTTTTCCGGAAAGGAAAAAATACGAACCAGGAGAGATTGCACGCTTTCAGGTTCGGATGCCTTTTAAAACCGCAACCGCATTAATCACGGTCGAGAGAGAGGGAGTGTTGCGTTCTTTCGTCCAAACCTTGAGCGGCACTGATCCGAGCGTCGAAATTCCGATCGAATCCAACTACGGCCCGAATGTTTTTGTTTCCGTTCTAGCCGTCCGGGGTAGAGTCGAAGCCCCGAAACCGACAGCTCTTATCGATCTTGCCAAGCCTGCATATCGACTCGGTATGACGGAAATTCAAGTCGGCTGGCGACCGTATGAACTGGATCTGAAAGTTTTACCCGAAAAAGAGGAGTATCATCCGAGGGAAAAAGCGAAGGTTAAAATTCTTCTATCGGAGGCAAATCGAGAGTATTGGAAAAACTCGAAAATAACGTTGGCTGCCGTCGACGAGAGTTTGTTGGAGCTAAAGCCGAATCTGTCTTGGAATCTTTTAAATACGATGATGTCGCCTCGAGGAATCGACGTAACTACGTCCACAGCTCAGACATTCATCATCGGAAGAAGACATTTCGGTTTGAAGAGCCTTCCTGCCGGCGGAGGCGGCGGTAAATCCACGACCCGGGAACTTTTCGATACTCTTCTTTATTGGAAAGCGGATGCGATTCCGAACTCCAGAGGAGAAATAGAAGTCGAGATTCCTCTGAATGATTCCTTAACCTCTTTTAGAATCGTGGCCGTAGCCAACTCAGGAACGAATCGATTCGGCACGGCTTCCGCGAATATTCGGACCAGGCAAGAAATATTATCGTATGCGAGCGCGTCCCCGTTCGTTCGGGAAGGCGATAGAATTCGCCCCGGGATTTCTTTGAAAAACACCACGGCAAAATCCATCCAAGTTCAATTGCGCGTGAAGTCGAATCCGGATTTGAATCTCGCATCTAAGTCGGTAGTTCTGGCTCCGAGCGCGTCGGAAACCGTATTTTGGGAAACCGAAGTCCCGAAAGGAGTAAAGGAAATCGTATACGATTTTTCAACCGAAGCATCTTCGATTTCTTTTACCGACACATTACGATTTAAGCAAACAGTTGGTACTGCGATTCCTTTGCAGGTTCTTCAAGCTAATTTTTATCAATTAACTCCTTCCATTCAAGTTCCGGTGGAAGAGCCGACAAACGCAGAGCCAAATCGTGGAACCTTGGAAGTAACTTTCAATTCCAGCCTTGTTGCCGGGCCTATAGCCGGTATAGAATCCTATATGGAAAAGTATCCATACTCCTGTTTGGAGCAAAAGCTATCCAAAGCTGTCTCTTTGGGCGATGAAACAAATTGGAAGGAAATCGTTCGGAGTCTACCTAAGTATTTGGACCCCGAGGGTTTGCTTCAATTTTTCCCGAATTCCTACGGAAGAGGCAGCGTCCCGTTAACCGTATATACGTTATTACTGTCTTCGGAATCCGGATGGGAGATTCCGGAATCGTCCAGGCAGGCTATGATCGGAGCGCTCAATCGTTTTATAGACGGAACTTTGTTTCGATCCTCACCGTTAGCGACGAGCGATACGTTGTTACGAAAGATCGGTGCTATGGAAGCGGTTTCCCGATTCGGTGCAGTGGAGGCTTCGCGAATTCGTTCCATAGAAACGGATCCGAACAGGCTTCCGACGGAGACTCTCGTATCGCTCCGAAATTTATATCGAAACGCGAATTGGGATTCGGCGAAACGAAATAAGATCGACGAGGTCTTACGCTCTCGACTTCGTATCCAGGGAAGTTCCTACGAATTAGCGTCGGACGAATCGCAACTCTGGTGGTTGTTATCTTCCCGTGATGCGGCCCAAATTCGTCTATTAAATTCGATTTTAAAGGATGATACTTGGAAGGAAGATGTTCCGAAACTTTTGCGAGGAACATTAAATCAAATTAAATTAGGACATTTTGATATCACTACCGCTAACGCTTTCGCAATACTTGCCTTAAAAAAATATCGTAGTTCCTTCGAATCATCCCAAGTCAAAGGGACTGCAAAGGCCTCCTTTGCCTCCGGAGAGGCCGCTTTCGATTGGAAGAGCCAGGACGGTCGGGTGGAATTTTCTCTTCCGAAAGGAAAATCGAATTTAAAACTCAGCCACGAAGGAAGCGGTTCTCCGTATGCGTACGTAAAAACCTCCTCTGCAATCCCTCTTTCCTCTCCGTTAAGCAGCGGATTGAGAATTCAGAAGGAGATCCTGGACGAGTCCGGTAAGCCGAAATCCAGCTTTAAAGAAGGGGATATCGTTCGCGTTCGTTTGAAACTTCGTTCGGAATTCTCCATCTCTTGGCTGGCCTTGCGGGACCCGATTCCGGCCGGCGCAACCATTCTAGGTTCCGGTTTGTCTAGAGATTCGGCAATGCTGACTTCAAACACGGCTACGAATTGGTGGGACGGTCCCTCCTTTGTAGAACGAAAGTTCGAAGGCATTACGGCTTATTACGAGTTGTTTTATCCTGGCGAAGCGACTTACGAATATGTTTATCGAATCAATTCTCCCGGGGTCTTTACTTTGCCACCGACCCGAGCGGAAGCTATGTATCAACCGGAGATATTCGCCGCCAATCCTAACATTACGATGCCGGTCGATAATCCTTAGGGTATTTGCGGATGATTCGCTTCCGTTACTTTTTTCTGATATTCCTCGGAGTTCCCTGCCTGGGACAGGGATTGCCGAAAGAATTTATAAGCGAAGTCCAAGCCGGGAAGGTTCCTAGTTTTCGAGAACTGCAAAGCGTATACGAACCGTCCGAAGGCACTCTCTTGGATCGGAACGGAGAGCATTTGCATCGATTAAGATTGGACCATACCGTTCGTCGTTTGGCTTGGACGGCCACCTCCGAAGTTCCCGAATCTTTTATTTTATCGATCCTGGCTCAAGAAGATAAACGCTTTCCGTTCCATCGAGGAGTCGATTATAAGGCGATCCTGGGAGCCGTTCGGGATCGAATGTTTGGAGGAAAGAAGAGGGGCGCGAGTACGATTACGATGCAATTGGCGGGATTTCTTTTGGGCTCGAAGCCCGGCCAAAGATCGTACACGGAAAAATGGAATCAAATGATTTTAGCCTGGAAGATAGAGGAGCGATGGTCAAAAGCCGAGATCGCAGAATCCTATTTTAACATGGTTCCGTTTAAAGGTGAATTTGTAGGAATTCGAGCCGCTTCGCGCGGGGTTTTCGGGGTCGACCCGTCCTCCCTTTCTTCGGAAGAGGCGGTGTTACTCGTCGCGCTTCTTCCAAATCCGAATATTCGATCTTTCGAATGGGGTCGGCGCGGGTGTAGGCTTTCGGAAGCCATAGGTTCCAAGAACTTATGCGAACCGTTAAAAGAAACGGTTGCTAATTTAAAAAAACGTAAAGTATTTTGGAATACCGAATCTTCCTTGGCATATCACGCGGCGAGACGCATATTAGTTCATCGAGAAATAAACGGCTATAAATCGGGAACCGTTCGATCCACATTGGATGCACGAAGCCAGGCGGCGGCGGAAGAGTCGATGAATCGGGTTCTTTCCGCGATTCAAGAACGCAATGTGAAGGAGGCGAGTATATTGGCGATCGAGAATCGGACCGGAGCGATCCTGGTCTATTTGGGCAATTCCAAACTTTCGAAAGATAATTATTTTGTGGACGCGATTCAAGCCAGACGACAGGCAGGTTCGACTTTAAAGCCTTTTTTATACGCTCTCGCTTTTGAAAAAAATTTACTCACGCCGGAATCGATTTTGACGGACTTGCCTCGAGAATGGGAATTGATCGGCGGGTCGTATCGTCCTACCAATTATGAGGATAGATATTTCGGATCGGTTCCGGCTAAAATTGCCTTGGCTTCTTCGTTAAATATTCCGGCAGTGCAAGTATTGGATTGGACGGGGGTTCCGGAATTCGTTTCTCGTTTAGGAGAATTAGGTTTTGATAAACTTCGCAATCCTGATTTCTACGGGTTGTCTTTGGCTCTCGGCACCGCGGATATCACGTTATGGGAATTAGTGAATGCATACAGAACTTTATCGAACGAAGGCTACTGGAGCGAGCCGACTTTCGACCCGCAGGAAGCTTTCAGCAACGCCGAGGCTTGGGATAGCGAGCGTAATACTCGATTTAGAAAAGTTTATTCGAAAGAGGTAGCACAAACGATCCGGGATATACTCTCATCCCGCGACAACAGATCTCTAAGTTTCGGTTGGGAAAACCATTTATCCACCAAATTTTTCTCCTTTGCTAAGACGGGGACCTCTCAAGATATGCGGGATAATTGGTGCGTCGGTTCGAGCGGCAATTATACGGTGGGTGTTTGGGTCGGGAATATGGACGGGGAGCCGATGCACGAGGTTAGCGGCGTTACGGGAGCGGCGCCTCTTTGGAAGGAGGTCATACAATCGCTGGAAGAGAGGCGGCCTTCTTCTAACCAAGAGGTTCATACGGTTCGATCCAGTAACCCGAATCGGAAACTTTCGGTGGGATTAGGGAATGCGGAAATGCCGAAAATTCTTTACCCGGAAACCGGAAGCCTCTTTGCACTGGATCCGGAAATCCCCGAAGAGAATGAAAGGATTCGGTTTGAAGCGAGAACTAATTCGAAGCGAGTGGAATGGATTTTAAACGGATCGGTATTAGAATCCTCCTCTTCGAATATCTATGATTGGAAACCGAAGCGGGGAAGTTTTATTCTTTCCGTCCGAATCAACGGATCTCGGATCTCGGATACGGTGGCATTTCAAGTCAGGTAAAGAGGTATTCAAGAGAGCGGAAAAAATCCTTTTAGAACGGAGATTGAAGTCCAATTTAGGTATAGGAATATTGCATGACGATGGAAAGAAACCGTTCCGAAACCTACTTGTTGTCCCCTGAATTGGAGGAAGCCGTTCGAGTCTCGGAAATTACCTCTCGTCCCCTTCTATTAAAGGGTGAACCCGGAACCGGAAAGTCTCTGCTTGCCGAGTATCTGTCCAGCAAATTGAAACGTAGACTTTATACCTGGCACGTCAAATCCACATCGCAAGCTAAAGAAGGTCTATATTTCTACGATGCTGTTTCGCGTTTGAACGACTCCAGGTTTACCGAGGACAAGGATAAAGTACGGAATATAGAAAATTATATTCGGCTAGGGGCGTTGGGCGAAGCTTTTGAATCCGCGGAACCTGCCGTAGTTCTTATAGACGAAATCGATAAGGCGGATATCGAATTTCCGAACGATCTTCTTCTCGAATTGGATCGGATGGAATTCGTCGTTCAAGAGACCGGCCGTCTAGTCAAAGCCGAAGTTCGCCCTTTAACAATTATCACTTCCAATAACGAAAAGGAACTACCGGCAGCCTTTTTAAGGAGATGCATTTTTCATTATATCGATTTTCCGGATCCAGCCTTTATGAGTGAGATCGTTAAATCCCATTTTCCTAAAATAAATACCGAACTTATTAGGAGGGCCTTGGAGGCATTCTATGTCATCCGAAGGATGGATGATATGAAGAAAAAGCCCGGAACGAGCGAACTTTTGGATTGGATCCAAATACTGGTCCATATGGGAGCTAAACTTCCCGAGGAAGGAAATATTCCGTTTCTCGGCGCGCTGGTGAAGAACGAGGAAGATTTGCGTTTATTCCGATAAAGGTATCGTTTTGTTTTTTCCATTTTTTTACAGACTCAAAGCCGCAGGTCTTCCGCTCTCCACGATCGAATTACTCGATTTTCTAAATGCGACGGAGGGATTGACCGCTAGCAAACCTTATTTGACTTTGGAAGAATTTTATCGGGTCTCGAGACTTTGCTTAATCAAAGACGTCAAACACTATGATTCTTTCGATCGGATATTTTCGGAAATGTTCGGAGAACGAGGAGTATTAAGAGAATCTCTGCGACAGGAGATTCTGGACTGGCTTTCGCAAATATTCAATAATCCGAATAAACTTCCGCCTAGTTTAATTCCTCCCGAAAAACTTTGGGAAGAGTTCTTGGATCGCTTGAAAAATCAAAAAGGCGAGCACCATGGCGGCAATAAATGGATCGGTACCGGCGGTTCTTCCCCGTTCGGTCATGGCGGCGTCAATCCCGGTGGAATCCGAATCGGCGGGGAAGGTGGCGGTAAGTCGGCGATCTTTCAGGCGATGGAAAGACGCTACAAGGATTATCGTACTGACGAGCAGTTGGATGTGCGCCAAATCAAAGTAGCCTTAAAAAGACTCAGAAATCTGAGAAAGGAAGGCATTCCGGAATTTGATCTCGTGAAGACTGTCGACGCAACATGCCGAAATGCGGGCGACACCGAATTGGTTTTTGAACGGACTAGAAAAAACGGAATCAAGGTATTATTATTGATGGACACGGGCGGCAGCATGACTCCGTATGCGGATAGGGTAAGTAAACTCTTTTCGGCAAGCCATCAGGTGAATCATTTTAAGGAATTCGGATACTATTATTTTCACAATTCGGTATACGATTGCGTCTATCCAAAAGGAGATTTGAGGCATCCGATTCCGTTAAAGTCGGTCTTCAAGAAGCATAAGGAAGATACGAAAGTAATCCTCGTAGGGGACGCATATATGGCTCCTTACGAATTGACGGATCCGGCGTACGGTTTCTATCATTCGAGATTTAGATCCGATCATCGTCTTCCCGATGAGCCGAAATCAGGGTTGGATAGCTTTAAGAAAATCAAAGATCATTTTCACGACAGCATTTGGATGAACCCGGAACCGGAACGTTATTGGGATGCTCCCACGATATACGAACTCAAGAAAGTTTTTCCTATGTTTTTTCTGAGCGTGGATGGGTTGGAAACAGGGATTCGCAAATTACTGAACCAACTGTGATAAATGCATTAATATTTTATCTTAATAGAAAGGAAAATTCGATTTCGACTTCCTCTTTCGCTTTTGCGAACAGCAGACTAGGTGGACTAATCCGATACTCTCCCATTTTGATCTGAAATTTCCCGGAAACTTCGATCTGACCATTGCTGGAAGAAATATTGGCCCTGGTTTTTACGGGTTTTGTTACGCCATTTACGGTTAAATTTCCGCTTACAAACCAGCCTCCCTCAGTTACATCGATGGAAGTGGAGGAAAATGAAACGCTCTGAATTTCGGGAAACCCGAGGCTCTCGAGAATATGGGAGTCGCGGTTTTCGTCGCCGGATCTGAATTCCTTCAGAGGAGCCTCTATCTTTACGGCTTTAGGAAGTTGTATGCCGTTCGCGCCGGTTGAATAAGTCGTCGGAGTGATATTCACTTCACCGCAAACCCCATTGACGGTCTTAAACGGATGGATGACGGTGAACTTCAAAGTCTTTTGAGAGATTTTTAAATCTTCTGATCTTAAGCTTATCGGGAAGATAAGACCGAATACAAGGAAAATCGATGCGATGCCGAAAATACGTTTCATGAGTCTAATCCTTAAAAATAAAAAGTTGCAATGGATACGGTAAATGCGGCGAACCCGGTCCAACCGACCACTTCCATTGTATGCGCTGCCCCCGGACCTCCTTTCGGTATTTCTTGGCCAAGGAAAGGCAAAGCCAGCATCGCCGGAAGGTGGATCCAAATCATCGCCTTATGCGTGAAGATGGTGGTTAAGCCGGGCTCTCTTGCCAGCGTATTGCTAGGCGCTAAAAAAGCCAGTCCGGCAGTCAGTGCATATAAGGTAAAAGTGGTTCCGGCCAACGATTTATGCGTATTGCCTCCCGGATCTCCCGTCCAGGGAGAAGCATTTAGAATCAGATTGTAAGCCGCTAGATTTTGTTGGGGATTCGATAGAAGAACGAAATCCGCCAAGGGCTGGTATTCCCTATGCAGGTGCGACAAGGCTTTTTCGCCAGCAAGGTTTGTAGCGAGCCAAAATCCCCAAGTAAGCAGTCCTAATCCTTGGTGCCAGTTTAAAAAACTTCTACGAAGTTCTAAACGATCTCTTTCCTTTTTTCGATCGGCGATCGTGGTTTCCGTTTCACCCTGGGTTAATGGAACTTCGCTTCGAATATCAGGAGAATAGTATTGGTAATTCGGAACCAACGGGTTTCCTCCTGTTAGTCGGTAGGAATCGAAAAAGCCGGCATCCGTTCCGGTGGAAGAGAAGGATTGGCCTGCGATCGGAAAACCGAAGAACAATAGAGTTAGCAGAGTTAGATACTTCGCTTTCATTCTAACCTAAGTGTTCGTCGTAACGATCTATAACGTCAAGGAAAGTAAAAAAGAAAGGTTAAGAACGAACGCATAAAATACGGGAATGTCTCGACTGAATTGATACAACTGCTTCGAAACTATAGAACCGGTAGACTGAAAGAGAATCGGACTCAATTTCTCTTAACAAATTCCGTTATAGTTTCTGAGAAAAATCTATACTAATGCAAATCGGATTCCCGCCAAAATTCATTGCCTACCGAAACGAAAATAAGAATCTTTTTCGCTGCGGTTTTCCTTTCTTAGGACTCGAACCTCTTCCGTTCTTAGCAAGAAAGGAATGATAACTCGTCTTAAGCCAATGCGCAGCCTCTTCGTAACGATCATATTCCCGCTCTTTTCTCTTAAATTCCCATCCATGAATAATATTTCGGTTTTTATTTCGCTGGACCGGAAATAGGTGATGTAGAATTTCGTGATGAACTACGTGTTCCAAAACGAATTCGGGGATATCGGGATGATCGAGAGTCGGACTGATCCTTATTGTAAGAGTTTCCTTGTCGTATGTTCCGATCCGTCGTTCTCCTTTTCGAGGAGACCATTCGATCCGAACATCGCTTAGATTTTGGGCGGGAAAAAATTTCTTCGTAATATACGCAAAAACTCGGTTTAGATCGTAATGGTTTCCTTTTGCAGGATATGTTTTTACGGGAGCGGCCAGTCTGGGAATTTTGTTTAAGTGTTCTTGAACGACGGTTTTCCAGCCGGCTTCCACAGTCTGTCTTAACAAGCGGGAAATTAATAACTTTGCCAAACTTTCCGCCGTGACTAAATCGACGTTTTTAAACGAGTCGTGTAACTTACATGTCAAAATTCCGTTCTTAAATTGAAGTGAGCTAGTACCGTTTCTGTAAGGGTAAAATTTAAGTTCTATCCGTTTTAAGGGCGGATTCGGTCGCCTGGAGCTTTGTGAGATGATAGTCCAGGTCTCGAAAAGCAGCGATTCCCAATCTTCGGGAAGAATCATTCTAAGATCCGAAAAAATCTCGAATTCTTTTTCGGGCTTCCGTTTCCGTTTTAAGATCTTCGGAAGGAATTTCTGAGAGGGACTTCGTTGCCGCAGTATGAGCTTTAGGAAAGAAATTTCTTTCTAAAATTTTATCGGATTCTTTCAATTCTTCGATAAAACGAGATAGACGATTGAAGTTATGACCGCCACGAGAAGAGGAAGTTTGGGGGTAGGTAAGCGTCAAAGATCTCCTCGCCCGAGTTATCCCTACGTAAAATAGTCTGCGCTCTTCCTCGATATTCTTTTCCCCTCTGCCCGACGGGAAGGATCCTTCGGTCACATTCAAAAGAATAACCGTATCGAATTCCAAACCTTTGGAGGAATGGATGGTCGATAAAACAAGGACGTCTTCCTCCTCTTCCTCGGGAACGAGTTTATCTAGACTCCGATTCGGCCCTTCCAAACTCATTTCCACCAAAAACTCATGGAGAGTTTCATATCTTTTGGAAAGAGTGAGAAAGGAATTTAGATCTTCCATTCTACGCTTGGGATCGTCATATTTTCTTTCCAGAAGCGGTTTATAAAATTCTAAAAAATTCTCCAACGTCAATGTAAGACTGGAATCGGAACGGTCGAGTAGATCGCTTAATAGTTGTAAATCGGCAGCGGCCGTACCTTTTTGCAATAGACGGACCGCTTGCAAGTCACCACCGGATCTAGTCAGTTCGTTGAGAATAAGTTTCGCTTTTGCCGCGCCGATTCCGGGAAGAAGCAATAATATCCGAAGCCAGGAAACGGAATCCAATCGATTTTCCCGAATTCTGAGAAGAGAAAGAAAGTCCTTCGCATGCGCGCTCTCTACAAATTTCTTTCCGCCGAATTTCTGATAGGGTATATTTCTGGCGTTTAAAACCAACTCCAGCTGATTGGAATTCCAGCCGGATCGAAATAATACCGCCATATTGCCGAGTGCGATTCCTTCCTCTCTTCTTTCCAAAATCCTGTCCGCAACTCCTTCGGCCTCGTCCAACTCGTCCGGAAATCCGAGCAACCTAGGTTTATGAAAATCCTCGTTTTTGGTGTACAGATATTTCTCGTATTTTTCGGAGAAATTCAATAGTACTCCGTTCGCTAGATTTAGAATCGAAGGTGTGCTCCGGTAATTTCTTTCCAGAAAAATCGTTTTTGCGTTCGGAAAAATCTTGGGAAAATCGAAGATTCCTTTAACATTCGCTCCTCTAAAGGAGTAAATGCTCTGAGCGTCATCACCGACCACAAAAATATTTTCGTGCTCCGAAGCCAGTAGACAGGCGATATGGGCCTGCAACTTATTCGTGTCCTGAAATTCGTCCACCATTACATATTTGTATTGTTCGGACAGCTTCTTCCTGATTCCATCGTGGTCCGTCAGCAATTCGCGGGAAAATAACAGTAAATCGTCATAGTCCAATAACGAGCGCTCTCGTTTGTAAGATTTGTAATCGGAAAAAATTTTACGAATAGAAGTTTCCTGATCCAGGAATTTGGGACTTTCCGTCTTTAGAAGCTCGGAAAGATCTTTCCCGGTATTGACGGAAGTCGAGTAAAGGGATAATAACGTTTCGTTGGAAGGGAATCGAAGCTTTTGGGCTGCATAATTTCCTTCCGTCCGAATCAGTTGAAAGACATCTATGGAATCGGACTCGTCGAGTACGGAAAATTGGGAAGAGATACCTAAAGCGGGAGCGTATTTTCTGAGAATATGGCCCGCGAATGAATGAAATGTTCCGCCATTAACTTTGGAGCAACGCTTGTCTAAAACGGAAACGGCCCGAGTCAACATTTCACGGGCAGCTTTTTTGGTAAAAGTAAGAAGTAGAATATTTTCGGCGGAAACGCCGTTGGACACTAATTTGGCTAAGCGATGAACCAGGGTATTGGTTTTTCCGGTACCTGCCCCGGCTATCAGAAGCACGGGGCCTTCCGTGGTCTCTACCGCTTCCTTTTGCTTTTCGTTTAGATTCTCGAGAACGGTCATCGACGAATCAATGGTGGTGGTGTCCCCCCTCGCCATGAACGTGCCCGTGAGTGATCTCCTCGTCAGTCGCTTCCCGGGTATTTACGATCTGAACATCGAAAACTAGATCGACTCCCGCTAAAGGATGGTTTCCATCGACTATGATACTTTCGCCTTTAATTTCCGTAATGGTATACACCGTATCGGGCTCGTCGGTTTGAAACATCATTCCGACCGTGAGTTCTTCGTCCTGGGGAAATTGACTTTTCGGAACATCGAAAACTAATTCCGGGTTCTTTTTGCCGTAACCTCGATCCGCGTCGACCGATATGACCTTCTTATCGCCTGTTTTTAGTTGTTTGATCTCTTCCTCTAAGCCCGCTATAATTTGCCCGACACCTTCTAGATAAGAGAGTGGGTGACTTCCTTCCGAAGAATCAATTAGGTTTCCCTGATTATCCTTTAAAGTATAGTGAAAAGTAACGACTCTAGGATTCATGAGATCAGGCTCCATTTTCGGGTTATTCCCCAGGATCGGGATAGGAAGGAAAGGTTCCGGTACCGTCTAATGGGGTAGTTTATTCCTAGACGGTTGATGGACAATCAGATTTTTCGTCCGTTATCAAAAGTCGTACGAAATTTCCACTCCAAAGTTTTCAAAATCCTTGATGAATTGTTCGACTCGATTGGCCAAAAAGAACCAGGAATCGCGGTGAATGATGTCGTTTAGAAAACTCAGGAAACGATTTGTACAACGAGCGGAGAAAACCGGGTCTCCCGTGTAGTTCAATAGAATCGTGTAGGAAAGATAGCGCAGAACTCTGTCTTGAGCCGGAAGTTCCTGTAACCCCGAAATATTCGGTTCTTGCAATATTAGTCGAACCTTGGAATTACCCTCCGTTACATAGAGGTTATAATCTATCGAGTTAGGAACTCTTTCGGCTGAATAAACCTTCATTTTACCGGACCCATTAATTTCTATTCTAGACGGAAGCCTAAAATCGAGTATTTGTATGGAACAAAAACCGGTTTCCATTTAGCAATAACCGCAGAAAAAGTCAACGGTAAAGACTGAAGATTGCCATCCAGAGGCCATAAAATGTTAAAAGAAAGTGAATCTAGAGGGAGACGACTTGGAAATTCATTGTTAGTTCCTTTCTTCTTTTGTCGTCTAAGATTCGACCTTCCGGATTTTCAAAACAAATTCAATAGACACTAGCGAATCTTTTTGGGTTGCGATTTGAAAATACAGGGAGCTTATTGAAGGAAGGAATTTTATAACCTGTTCTTCTTATACAGAGATCGCGGCGTAAAGGAATTCGGTTTTTATTCAGGAAAATAGCGAGCTGCACCGCTCTCAATTTAAGTAAAATCGAATGGATGGGTACGGAAAAAAAAGACCATTCGATTCGATTTAGGAAACACGAAACCATTTCCAAATAAATGCAACACGATCCGCATTGCATCGCTCGTTAGAAATGGTTTCGATCCATCGTTTAGTTTTGCTCTACGCCGATCCGAGTCGCTGCCAGATAGCCTTCGAGCATTGCGCGTTTTGCGTCGATTCCGGAGGCGTCTTTTGCTCCGCCGATTAGGTAACTAGGAATGGACGGCCTGTCTTTGCGGAACGATTCGTAAAGGGAGGCATCACTGACCTGACCCGCACAGAGAATGATCGTATCGCATTCCAACGTCTTCTCGCCTTCCTTCTTGCTTTCGATCACCAAGCCTTTTTCATTCACCTCTTTATAGGTGAGGGATGAAAGAAATTCCACTCCTTTGGATTGAAGCTCCTGTAATAAGGCCCAAGAAGTAGTTTGTCCGAGCCCGGCTCCGACTTTTCCGTTTCGTCTTAGGATGGATACTTTGCGGTCGGATTTTTCCGGCAGAATATGGGCTTGCGTATATGATCCTACATTATAGCGATGAAAATAAGAAAGGATATCCGGATCTTTTTCCTCGGTCAATCTATGAGCGACGTCGACACCGATTCCTCCTCCTCCGATGATCGCCACGGATTTTCCCGGTTTAAAGGTTCCGTTTAGGAATTCCACATAACTGGCATGCGGTTTCTTTTCTAAACCGGGGAGTTTCAGATCCCGAGGCAAAACACCCGTCGCAAAGATAACCGCATCCGGTTTAAGAGACTCTAGGAGAGATAGGTCGGCTCGAGTATTCAGTCGAATATCCACTCCGAGCTTCGGTAGTTCGTTTTTAAAATAGCGAACAGTTTCAAAGAATTCGAATTTTCCCGGAATCGAAGCCGCGAGGTTTAGTTGTCCTCCCAGCTTATCAGAGGCTTCCAGTAAAATGACTTCGTGACCCCTTAGTGCGGCCACTCTAGCCGATTCCATTCCTCCCGGACCGGAACCGATAACGACGACTTTCTGTTTTTTAGCCTGCGGTAATTTTTTCCATTCCATCTCTCGGTTGGCGGATGGATTTACTAAACAAGACACCATTTCTTCCTTAAATGTGTGGTCTAAGCAAGCTTGGTTACACGCGACACAGGTATTTACTCTCTCGGTTTCATTCGCCTTGATTTTATTTACGATATCCGCATCCGCAAGAAAGGGACGTGCCATGCTCACGATATCGGCTTCGTTTGCCGAGAGAACCTGGACGATGGTCTCAGGCATATTGATTCTATTGGAGGCGATGATCGGAATTCCCGGAACGGATGCTTTTACTTTTCCCGCAATCTTAGCCCAAGCTCCTCTCGGAACTAATTGAGAAATCGTAGGAATTCTGGATTCGTGCCAACCGATTCCGATATTCAAAGCGTCCGCACCTGCCGCTTTGAGTTCGTTTCCTAAGGCGACGACTTCTTCAAACGTAGGATTTCCTGGAATGAGATCGATGCCGGACATACGAACGATGACCGGATACCCGGTTCCGACCTGCTTTCGAACTTCCTTCATTACTTCTATGGCAAATCTTCTTCTGTTTTCGGGAGACCCGCCGAACTCGTCGGTTCTCTTGTTCGTTACCTCCGAAAAGAACTGGTTTACTAGATATCCCTCCGACGCCATGATTTCCACTGCTCGGAATCCCACTTGTTTTGCCCGAAGAGCGGAAGAGCCAAAATCTCGAATCGTTCTCCAAGCATCTTCGGTCGACAATTCCTTGGGGATAAATCGATTAATCGGTGCTCTTAAGGGAGAAGGCGCTACAAGCTCTCTATGATAGGAATATCTACCGGCATGAAAGAGTTGGGCGCAAAAAATTCCCTGCGGTTTAAGCGCCAAGGCGACCCGTTCTAGTTCTTTGCAATCTTCCTCTTTTTGAAAATCGAAAAAGATATTCGAACCTTTTGCTTCCGCATTTACCGCGATTCCACCCGTAGTGATTAATCCGACCCCGCCTTCGAAACGTTTGCCGTAAAAAGCGGTCATTCGGTCCGCGGTTTGAGGTAGGCCTTCCAATCCTAAGTGCATTGAGCCCATTATGATTCGATTCGGAATCGTTTCCGATCCCAATGATATCGGACGAAAAATGGAGGAGGTGTCTAAAGAAGACATAGGGGAGTTCTCCTTACTCATTCAAAAACAGAACGAGTGTTCTACTTATGGAATATTTAATTGTGCAGAAATTCCGCAACGGTTTTTCTTTCTCGAAAAAACTCACCGAACGTCATTCGTTAGGAATTGCTGCGATTTGAAGGAATCTTAGCTTATTGAAAATCGATTTAAAGCGGAAATATAGGCTTGAGAGCAGGCTTCGATGATATCCGTCGAACTTCCTTTACCGACTACGCGCTCCCCATGCCTTTCTAAAGTTACCGATGCTTCCGCCAATGCGTCCTGTCCTTCGGTTACCGGAGAGATCACTAAACGGGAGAGCTGCGCGTCGGATACCGTTGCTTTCTGAATGGCCTTAAATATACAATCCACAGGACCGTCGCCGGTCGCAGATTCCTCCTTGCTATTCCCTCGAATGGAAAGACGTATACTTGCAGTAGGCGTGCTTTTGGTTCCGGTCGTTACATGAAAACTTTCTAATACGTATCTGTCCTCGGACGATTTTCTGGATTCATCCGCGAAGAGCGCGCGAATATCTTCGTCGAAAACTTCCTTCTTACGATCGGCGATTTCCAAGAACCGAAGATAAGCCGCTTCCAATTCGTCGGCCTGGGGATCAAAACCTAAACGAATAATTCTATCTTTAAAGCCGGCCCGACCGCTATGCCGACCTAGAACCATCCTGTTTGAATGGATTCCTACCGATTCGGGAGTCATGATTTCGTAGGTCTCGCGATTTTTTAAAACCCCGTCTTGGTGAATTCCGGATTCGTGCGCAAACGCATTCGCGCCGACAACCGCTTTATTCGGTTGTACGACCATACCGGTTATGGTCTTTACCAAGTAGGAAGCTTTTGCAATTTCTTCGGTATGAATCCGAGTCTGGACTCCGAATGTATCCTTACGGGTGCGAAGGGACATGATCACTTCTTCCATAGCGGTGTTTCCGGCCCGTTCCCCGATTCCGTTTACGGTGCATTCTACCTGCCGGGCCCCGTTTCGAATTGCAGAAAGACTATTTGCAGTCGCCAATCCTAAATCGTTATGACAATGGGCGGAAAAAATTGCCTTTTCCGATCCCCTTACTTTCTGAATCAGAAATTGGAATAGTTCTCCGTATTCATATGGAGTCGTATAGCCGACCGTATCGGGAATATTAATCGTGGTCGCACCGGCCTCGATCACCGCTTCACAGAGTTCCCGTAAGAATTCATGTTCGGAGCGGGTGGCATCCTCGGGGGAAAACTCGATATCCTCCACAAAATCTTTGCAAATTCTTACCGCTTCGACGGCCATCTTTAAAACTTCGGAAGGATCTTTTCCGAGTTTGAATTTCATGTGAATGGGAGAGGATGCTATGAATGTATGGATCCGTTGTTTTTTAGCGGGTCGAATCGCTTTTGCCGCAGCTTCAATGTCTCCGCGCATGGCGCGGGCTAGTGCCGCGATGACCGGACCTTCTACTTCCCTGGAGATTCTTTCCACTGCTTGGAACTGGACTGGAGAAGAGACAGGAAAGCCGGCTTCGATCACATCTATATTCATATGAGCTAAATGAAGTGCGATTTCGATCTTCTCGTTTTCGCTCATTGCAGCCCCGGGACATTGCTCCCCGTCTCTTAAAGTTGTATCAAAGATGCGTACGTAATCCAGATTAGGGTTCATGCCATTCTCGTTTCCTGGTTCCAAAATTCTCTTCCAAAGCCATCCGTAAACCTATTTACTCGACTGCGGATTGCCTTAAATCCCCGTAAATTAGACAATGGTACCTATGAATTCGCCGCAATTCTATGCTTCCAGTCTTCGAGCCACCGATTGCGTGGAGGCCTCTTCCTTATATGCCGAGCTTTTTCAGGGAGAGATCCTTCAGGCAAAGCTAGGGCACGCAGAAGTACTATTTTCAAAGAATCATAGGGTCGTATTTAGCCGCGAAACGGACGAATGTCCGGTTTCGACCGGCACCTTAATCTGGAAGATTTCTCGGGCTCAGTATTCGGAATTTTCGTCCAATTTGCGTAAACGGAGTTTTTTACTGGAAGCGGACCTACACGCGTACGTCTCTTTTTTGGATCCCTGGGGAAATCGAATCTGGTTGGTAGCTGAAGACAGATGACTGAGGACAGAAGACATGGGACGAATGCGTTCGCTTTCAGAGGACAGAGGTCAGAAGACAGACGCGCTCGCTTTGCTCACGCTAGACAGTAGCTACTAGATGTTGGAAAGGCAGCAGAGGTAGACGAAAGACCCCCTGTAACACAAGAATCCTTCTCTAGTACGTGAAAACCATGCTCACCAATGTTCTGTCTTCAGTCCTCTGAAAGTTGGAAAAGTAATAGAGGTAGAGGAAAGATCTACCTATAATACAAGAATCTTTCCCTGGTACATGGAAATTCCGCTCATCAATGTTCTGTCCTCAGTCCTCTGTCTTCTGTCACCCCGGGAAGGGCTGGGAGTCTTCTCGACCTTCTTTCAACGCATGCTCCGCCATTTTATGCGCCTCCTCTCCGAGATACTTCTCTATGATTGCGTGAGAAAGATAAATAATCGGAGTGATACCGATTGCGATCGCCATTTTATACACGAAGTTCGTAGAAGAGATTGAGTTTAGGACGCCGAACTCGTATTGTCCCCAATACGCCACGAAAATAACGACATAAGAATCCAATAATTGAGAGACTATCGTAGAGCCGGTCGCTCGGAGCCAAATAAACCGGTTTTTAGTTCTTTTGCGAATCAAATGAAAGATTTGTATGTCGATTAGCTGTCCGATAAGATAGGCGATCACAGATCCCGCGATTACCTGTCCGGTATTCGTAAAAACGGTATGAAAGGAATGGTCGTCTACGGGAGAATTCCCGACTGCCGGTATATTCATATCGATTTGAAGAAGAAAATAGGCGAGGACGATCATCAGCATCCCGACAAGCGTCAGATAACGAACCCCCCTCCGTCCATAATATTCGTTCAAGAGGTCGGTTACGATAAATGTGACCGGAAACGGAATCACCCCGATAGTCATCGTATATCCTAGGGCTTGGATCCACTTTGATCCGGTTACTTCCGCCAGTAAAAGAAAGGTGAGGAATAGGGCGCTCAGTACAAAATAAAGTTTAAAAGGCCGATGGAATTGCATCGAAGGAAATTTTTTCCGAATTTTCTAGCTGTCAATCAAAGAAAGGCGTTCCGTCGGACAAAGATTTGACATTTGGACTTGCAAAGAATCACTGGAAAGCAGTCGGTGCTTTACTTTTTGCCTCCGCGATTCGATATATACATAGAGCTCAAATGAAATCTTACGAAGAAGAACCCACACCGGAAGGACTTAGTCGTCCTGTTCCTTTCCCTCCGAAAAAAACTCCCGTTTGGCAAACCGCGTTTGTAAGCGTAGCCTGGCTCTGTCTTTCGGGCGTTTCTTTTTATTTAGGATTGCAGGCGCTAAAAACCAAACCGTCCGGATCGGAAGTCTCCAAATCCGTCCTAGCTTCGGAAAGTTCGCAAATACAACTCGCTAATCCGAGTTTGAAGTCCCCTGTGGGGCCGGGGACCTGGGAATCCTTGAGCAAATGGTGGAATTCGACGGATTTTTTCCCGACGGAGACCTCTAACTCGGAAAGTCAAAATTCGGACGGGAAACCGACGTTGCCTGCGAACGATGACGATGTTTCGTTCCGCGCTTCCACATGGTTTTCCGACTACGAGGCTATGAAAAAGACCGTTCATTTATACAATGAAATTCATCCTTTTATTTACGGGTTTAAAGGGAGAGAAGCCAATAACGGAGATTTATATTCACTCTGGGGAGCCTCCCAAAAACATACTCGAGTCGCCGAACTCCGCAGTCTGAATCCGAGAGTGAAAATCATACCTACGATTTTTCGCTGGGAAAATAAGAACGAGAAAATTTCCGAGAATATCGGCCTAAACGGTAGAAGCGATATTCGTGATAAACATATTCAGAATATATTGTACGAAGTCGATACCTACGGTTTTGACGGGATCGATATCGATTATGAAGGAATGTCCTGTGAGAAGAAGGAAAAATTCGAAGAATTCATCGTTTTGCTGTCCAATGAAATTCACAAGCGTGGAAAAATTCTCTCCGTTGCCGTACATCCGAAAACTGCCGCTAAAAAAAGCGGTCTGAAAGCGTGTAAGGGTCTGAAAGAGAAAATTAAAATGGATTTCGCCGAGAATTGGCGGGGACCTATGACTCACGACTATGAATTCCTCGCGAAACATGCAGATCGAATTAAAGTCATGGCCTACGAGCTTCATCCCCGTAAATATAGAAATCCGGGTCCGGGCCCTCAAGCGCCCAACGTTTGGATTCGAAATATCATCGAGTACGCGAAAGAAAGAGTTCCATCTAAAAAACTTTATATGGCGATTCCGACATACGGATATGATTGGGCTTTGAATTGTAACTCCAAAATTAAATCCGTTTACTGGTCCGACGCGTTAAAGCGCCAGCAACTAGGAGTCACTCATCAACCTACGAATATCGATCAGGTTATGGCTGCTAATAAGAATTCGGGAACTTGGACGAATCTCTCGAAATTCAGTTGGGTTCACGAAGGAAAAACGTATGAAGATCCGAGTATTTGGTATAAATCGGAAGGGTGCGATAGGGTGGCGTTCTTCATGAATCGTAAAGCCTTCGAAGAGAAAATGACTCTATTACGTTCCTATGATATTGGAGGATTTTCTTTTTGGCAACTTTTATCGGATAACGATCCCGGTATCAGTACTTATTTGGAATTATTAGTAACCAATAAACTTCCTCCGGTACCTAAAGTCCAAACCAAACCTAAGAACCCGGAAGTTAAACAATCTCCGCCCGAGGAAGCACAGGATCAGGAAGAAGCAAAAAACACCCAGGAACTTGTCAAAAAGTAAATACACAACTTTTACGGAGGATCCTTCCTTGGCGGCCAAGGTTTTACGCCAGGGCGGGGTCGTTCTGTTTCCCACCGAAACAGTCTACGGACTGGGGGCAGATTCCAGGAATCTTTCCGCCTGCCTCGAAATTTATAAAATTAAAAATCGCCCCGCCGACAATCCTCTCATCGTTCATCTTGCTAACCCGGAACTGATTGCCGAGATTGCCGAGATCACCGGAGACGGATCTCGAATAATCGAGGAATTTATGCCGGGGCCGATTACGATTATTCTACGGAAAAAAGATAATTTCGTTTATTCGACCGGTTTAAGTACCATCGCAGTTCGTGTTCCGTCCCACAAATTGTGTCATGCTATGCTAACCGCTTTTGGTGGACCGGTTTCCGCGCCTTCAGCCAATCTTTCCGGAAGGCCTTCGATCACCCGATACGAGGATGCAGTCGCTGAGTTTGACGGGTTCGTGGATTTAATCCTCCAAGGTGAGGAACCAACGATCGGCTTGGAATCGACCGTCGTCGATCTTTCGGTTGATCCTCCCAGACTGCTTCGTCCAGGCCTGTACGGCATCGAAGAACTGAGTCTGATCATACCGAATTTGACATTGGAGGATGACTCGACTTCGGCACGGCCGATTAGTCCTGGATTAAAGTACAAACACTACGCTCCCGAGTGCGAAGTTTATTTTGTCCAATCGAATCCTATGCCAGAACCGAATTCGGCTGCGATCGGTATCGGAATCGATACCGACGGATGGGCGTTTGCCGTTCAGCTGAACGATAACTTCGGGTATATGAGAGAATTATATTCCTTCTTCCGGGACTGCGATAAGAGAGGAATTCGCAGGGCGTATTGTTTTCCCCCGGCAAACGAAGCCGGGAGAGAGGCTCTATTGAATCGAATTAAAAAGGCTTCGGAAGGTTCCCGAAATTAGTTCCTAGAGATTTCGGACGCGGTTTCCGAAAAATAAAGAATTTCTTGTTTTTTTAATAGATTCTTCGATTTGGACGAAGAGTCAAAATGATCTAGAGCCGTAAAAGAAAGACTCGGCTTCATTTCCTGAATCAAGTCCTTCCAAGTGTACGTTCCCGGTAAATATCTCACATCCATTTTAGCGATATTTAATTTTTCTTTAATCCGCTCGAGCAACTCTAAAAAGGATGAACACGAATCTAAGAACCCCGCCTTTAAAAATGTCCGACCTAAAAAGATACGTCCTTCTCCCCATTTTGATTCCAATTCGGCCTTCGTGGTTTTCCGAGCTTCGATGACTCTGGAATAGAATAAGTCTCTGGAACGGGAAACTTCCTTTTTCAAGAATGCGGAAGATTTCGCTCCCAACTTTCCGTACTCGGAAAGTATATCTCGGTACGGATAGAATGAGATTCGCTCTTTTTTGATTCCGAGTTTATTGTACAATCCCTTCAGGTCGAATCGAAGCATAACCGCTCCGATGGATCCGACGATAGAATAAGGAGTTGCGTGAATCTCCTCGGTTCCGCAGGCTAGATAGTATCCTCCGGAAGCCGCCACGTTCAGCACGTATGTAAATACCGGTTTTTTTTCGGCGAGCTTTCGAATTTCACGATAAAGGAGTTCGGAGACCAGTGCAGAGCCTCCGGGAGAGTTCATTTCCAAAACGACCGCGGCTACTTTAGGATCATCCTTTAATTCTTTTAATAAGCTTTGATAATAACGATACGATACCTGTCTGGAGCGGAATTCCTCCTCCCTGCCTAGATCGGGTAATATGTTTCCCTGGATCGGTAGGATCGCTAAAATCGGAAGAGATTTGGAGACTAGTCTGAATTGCTGCAACTTAGAATAGAGGCGAAGTCCTTTGGCGGTAAATCCTCTGTAATTTTGAGTTCCCGATTTATCCGCTTCCTCTTCCCGCAGATATCCTTCGTACAAATAATTTTCCTGGAATTCGTCCTCTTCCAGTAAATCGGTTAGAAATTCGGCCTTGAGTAAAGTTTCGGCGCTAATAATGGGTTCTTCGAGAACGGATAAGGGAAGTCCGGAAGTTTCCAAAAAGGATTTTTTTAGAAACTCATTCTGGTCGTTTAATAAGTTTTCCAAATTCTTTCTAGCCGGAGGGGAAAACGAGGAGCGTTGAAACGTTTCTCCGAAAGATTTGAAGGCGCCGCTTGCGTACGTTTCGACGCCTACGCCGGCTTTCTTTGCCGTATCTCCGAAGAAGTAAGGTTCGGCGGAAGGAAGGGTCGGAAAAAATTCCGAGGCAGAACTAGCGTATCGTTCTTTGCAGAAAGAGAGGAGCAATAACGATTTTGTTCCGCCTCCCAAAGAAAATCCCGCGGTCATGATTCCTTTCTCATTCAAAGTTTGAATCGATTTACACAGATTCCAGGCTTCTCCGAAACCGTATTCGGGAGCTTCAAAAAGAAACGAAACTTTCTTTAATCCGGGAACTAACGAGAGGGCGCGCAATCCTAAAAGGAAATCGATGAAGAACGGGGATTCGTCCTTGGACACCAGCATTCTTACGAAAAGCGATTTTCTCTCGTAGGAAAAGTTGGAAGGAACTTCGAGAAAAAAATGATCTCCTTTGCGAAAGCGATAAATCAGCATTCTCCAGAATTGTAATAAAATGCGGAAGGGTAGAAAAATCAGCGAAACGATCTGGCGAAGCATGCTTAAATCCTTTTGCCGACCAATGTATTTTTTCGGGGGAGAAGAGAAAACGGATTTTTAACGCAGGAAAACCGCTTTTCAGTCTAAGGAATACTATTTTCTCTGAAAAGTAAGAGGGTACGAATTTGGATCATATTCGGATACGCGGTGCGAGAGAGCATAACCTAAAAAACGTCAATTTGGATATTCCAAGGGATAAGCTCGTCGTCGTAACCGGATTATCCGGATCAGGTAAATCGTCTCTTGCCTTCGATACGATTTACGCGGAGGGCCAAAGACGATACGTAGAAAGCTTATCCGCATATGCGCGACAATTTCTGGGCCAGATGGAAAAACCGGATCTGGACTTAATCGAAGGCTTGTCGCCGGCCATCTCGATCGAGCAGAAGACCACTCATCGCAATCCAAGATCCACGGTCGGAACGGTAACTGAAATTTACGACTACCTCCGCTTATTGTACGCGAGGATCGGCAAACCTCATTGTCCGATTTGCGGAACTCCGATCCAATCTCTGTCCATCGATCAAATCACCCAACGCATACTCGCGTATCCGGACGGAACTAAACTTCAATTGATGTCTCCGGTCGTCTCGGGAAAAAAGGGCGAACATAAAGATATCATCGATAAGATTAGAAAAGACGGTTTTAATCGGGTTCGGATCAACGGGGAAATTAGAACTCTGGATGAAGAGATTACGTTCAAAAAAAGTTTTAAAGCAACCATCGAGATCGTCGTGGATCGAATCGTAATGAAGGAAGGAATACGATCGAGACTTGCGGATTCGGTGGAAACGGCATTAAAACAATCGGAAGGAACTTTAATCGTAGATGACGGAAAGAAAGATCATGTCTTTTCCCAGAAACTTTCCTGTCCGAACCATCCCGAGGAATCGATTCCCGAACTTTCTCCCAGACTATTTTCGTTCAATTCCCCGTACGGAGCCTGCGAAACTTGCGACGGCTTGGGGAGCTTATTGGAATTCGACGAGGACCTCTTAATTTCGGATCCGGAGCTTTCCCTTGTGGAAGGTTGTATCGAGGCATGGGCTGGTTCAAAAAGCAATAGCTATTGGTTTTTGACTACAGTACATTCGATGGCCAAAACGCTAAAATTCGATTATAACACTCCCTGGAAGAATTTGCCGGAGAAAGTCAGAAAGACCGTATTGTACGGGGATAAAAACTTAAAGATAGATTACGATTTTAGAAAAGAGAATTCCCATTATGAATTCAGCAGAGAATTCGAGGGCGTCATTCCGAATTTAAAAAGACGTTATAAAGAAGCGTCCGAATCCAGACGACAAATTCTGGAAGGATACATGACAAATCATGCATGTCCTTCCTGCAATGGAAAACGTTTGAAACCGGTCACCTTAGCGGTGGAAGTGAACGATTTAACCATCGATAAGTTCTCCGCGTTCAGCGTGGAAAAGGCGCTGGCTTTCGTGAAATCGATGAAGCCTAAAGGCAGCGAGGAGATCATCGCTAAACCCATCTTGAAGGAGATCCAGCAACGATTGACGTTTTTAAATGATGTCGGAGTCGGCTATCTTAGCCTAGAACGGTCGGCCGGTTCGCTTTCCGGGGGAGAAGCTCAGAGAATTCGATTGGCAACTCAAATAGGATCTAGACTGCAAGGGGTCTTGTACATTCTGGACGAGCCTTCGATCGGACTTCATCAGAGAGATAACACGAAGTTAGTCAATACGTTGAAAGATCTGCGGGACCTTGGAAATACGGTCCTCGTCGTCGAGCACGATCAAGAAA
The DNA here is from genome assembly GCF_000243675.2 of Leptospira inadai serovar Lyme str. 10. Taxonomy (NCBI): domain Bacteria; kingdom Pseudomonadati; phylum Spirochaetota; class Leptospiria; order Leptospirales; family Leptospiraceae; genus Leptospira; species Leptospira inadai. Next base: position 154,559 of record NZ_AHMM02000016.1, read on the forward strand.
CCATGGAAGAGGCGGATTGGCTCATCGATATGGGCCCGGGCGCCGGGGTTCATGGCGGAACCGTAGTCTGTGCCGGAACTCCGGAAGATGTGGCTAAGAATAAAAATTCCCTAACCGGAAAATATCTTTCCGGAAAAGCGTTTATTCCGATTCCCGATTCTCTTCGTTCGGGAAACGGGAAAAAGATCAAAATTGTAGGCGCTAAAGAAAACAATTTAAAGAATGTGAATGTGGATATTCCGCTGGGAAAATTGGTGCTGATAACCGGAGTTTCCGGCTCGGGTAAATCCACTCTTATCAACGATATATTGTATAACGCGGCAGCTCATAAAGTGATGAAAATGCGCACCATTGCGGGCAAGCACGAAAAAATTACGGGCTTGGAAGAAATCGATAAGATTATCAATATCGATCAATCGCCGATCGGTCGAACTCCTCGCTCCAACCCTGCCACCTATACCGGTTTATTCACCGTCGTGCGAGATATGTTTGCCGGATTAGAAGACTCGAAGGTTAGAGGTTATTCTCCCGGAAGATTCAGTTTTAACGTGAGTGGGGGCCGCTGCGAAACCTGCGAAGGTGACGGAATTCTCAAGATCGAAATGCATTTTTTACCTGACGTGTACGTTACCTGCGATGTTTGCAAAGGAAAACGGTACAATCAGGAAACTTTGGAAGTAAGATACAAGGGGAAAAATATCTACGAGATTCTGGAAATGACGGTGGAAGATTCGGTGAAATTCTTCGAAAATATTCCGGCTCTAAAGCGAAAGTTGGAGACTCTGGAAGAAGTCGGACTCGGTTATATCAGATTGGGACAACCTGCAACCACTTTCTCGGGAGGAGAAGCCCAAAGAATCAAACTTGCAACGGAACTTTCCAAACGCCCCACCGGAAGAACATTATACATTTTGGACGAACCTACTACCGGCCTGCATTTTGAAGACGTTCGTCATCTAATGACGGTATTGCATACTCTAGTCGATCGCGGGAATTCCATGATCGTAATCGAACACAATCTAGATGTGATTAAGCAGGCGGATTGGATTATCGACATGGGTCCGGAAGGAGGAGACGGGGGTGGGCGGGTCATCGGCGAAGGAACTCCTACCGACGTCGTAAAAATTAAGGAATCTTTTACAGGCCAATATCTGAAGAAGGTAATGGGGACAAGCGGTAAAAAAGCGGGATAAATATGGTAGACCCGTCTCGGGTTGTACGGCATAGAGTCTTCCAGAACCCTCTATGCAAGAACTCTCCGCGAAGCTATATTCGTTTCCGAAAACCGAATTTCGTTCCGTATACAAACTATCATTACCTGAAATTTCCAAAGCCGGTTTACTTTCCGCGCTTTCAAGCGGAGGGTTTAAGGAATTTCATGAAAAATTAATTCTTCTTCCTTCGCTTCCTCACGGAATCGGCGTGGGTGTCGGAATTATGGCTCAGACAAATGTTGCCGGACGAATTCTTCGTTTGCTATCGGGTGTGGAACCCGGTTTGGAAGCTCAGGAAGAAACGAGAGAGCTGGCAAAAACGATCTTGAGCCGATTGTCCCAGGGTTTAGGAATTTTAGGTTTAGGAGTCAGCGAGCCCGGGTGGATGGGAAAGATTTCCAATTTAAAATCGGTAGCGAAGCGGTTACCCGACGGCTCCTTCGAGCTAACTTTCGCGAAAGGATTCGTTACGAACGGCGCCGATGCGGAGGGTTTTCTCGTGGTCGCTAAGGGCGAGGAGATTCCGTACGGAGTCTTTTACGTTCCGAGAAATAGCGAAGGTCTGGAACTGGAGGAATTCCATTTGGATTTCGCGCCTGAGGCGACTCATTGTAAAATTAAGGCAACGAATCTTCGCGTTCCGAAGCACCATTTATTTCTCCCCGATTATTCTAAATTCGGACCGGATGTGCATCTTTCCGAAATGCTTTCCGCCGCCGTCTTGTTTTGCGGAGCGATTCGCAAAATCGTAAGCGATTTGGGATGTCGTCCCGAATGTAGAGACTGGTCTTCTACGCTCGGACAACTTTGGGATCTAAGCGGATTACTGTTTTCAAAATGTCTGGAGCTGTCCGAAAAAAAAGATAGGAATCCGGCCTATAAGATCGAAGAAGATCACCCGTACGGCTACGAAACCGTTTTGGACATATCCGGAAAACTTCTGGATTCACTTCCTTTCTTCGATCGAAAGAAGGAATATCCGGACTTCGAATTATTTTTCTCCTTTCATCCTGCAAGAAGTCCGGTCTATTTAAAGAATAGAATTAAACAGACAAGAGAGTGGAGGAAGTTCGGAGTTCGTTAGTAGGAACGGTGGTCATTAGGATGATCGTGATTATGATGGGCATGCCCCCAGTCTTCCGGTTCCATTTCGTGGAGAGTTTTCGCCAAAATTCCGTCTAACCGTTTCGTCGTTTTTAAGTCTTCCAGTTGCAGATATATCTGTTCGAATTTCCATTCTTCCCGGAGTAGAGAGTATGCTTCCGTCAAAATTTTTTTCGTATCCGATCCTGTTTTAATCAGTAAGCGGAAAGCACAGGCATGGATTCCTTTCGTGAGACTCCAGCTATGGGAAGAGAGAATCGTTTCGACTCCCTCGAGATCTAGAATATCCCTTTGTAAATGATCCCATTCCTCCGGATTGGGAGATGCTTCCAATAGGATAGAAAGGCTTTCCTTGAGGATAGATCCTGCGGATTTAAGAATCAAGAAAGACAATAGAACACTGATTAACGGATCGATCCAATTCCAGTTAGTGTAGCGAATCAGAATTGCACCGATTACTACGGCGACTGTCGCCAACAGATCGCTAAGAACGTGGAGGTATGCCGATTTCAAATTGATATTATCGTCGGCTACTCGTCTTAAGACCCAGACGGAAATTAAGTTCAAAACGATCGTGCCTAAACTGAATGCAAGCATTAAGTCGGGCGCCACCTTATTTCCGGATCTGATTCTTTCCCAAGCTTCGATTAGTATGTACGCGGAAATTCCGAATATCAAAAGTGAATTTAGAAATGCGGCCAGCACTTCCACGCGAAAGTACCCGAAGTTCATTCTTTGATTCGGTTTTCTGTCGGCGATCAAGACCGCAGTGAGACTCAGCAACAAGGCAAAGGAATCGGAAATAACATGTCCTGCATCCGCGAGCAATGCAAGGCTATGACTTTCCGCAGCTCCCCAAATCTCCCAGGTAAAGATTCCGAGGGAAAGTAGTAGGGCCATTAATAATGAGCCTACCGTCCCTTTTCTTCTCGGTCGAAGAATCGTTTGGTTTAAAAAAGGATCGACCTGAGCAGGAGGACGATCCCGAGTTCCTTTCGAGTTTACGGATTTATCCATCGGCAAACTTTATTTGCGGGGAACGACGACGATATCGACGCGACGATTTATAGCCTTGTTCTCGGGTGTGTCGTTGGAAACTAACGGAGCATGTTCCCCATAGCCTGCAGCGGAAAAATTTCTAGGATCCAAATTCTTAGCCTCTAACAGGAAGCGTAGAACGGAAAGAGCTCTCTCGGTGGAGAGTTGCCAATTATCCTGAAATTTCTTGGTCCGTATCGGGACGTTATCGGTATGGCCTTCCACCGTTATAATATTTCCCGGATAATTAACTAAAATCTCCTTAACTTTATCCAAAGCCGGGAGAATCTGTTTTTTTAAATCGGCTGATCCCGAGTCGAAGGAGATCTGGTCGTCCACGTTGATGATTAATCGACCTTGGAAGCGTTTTACCCGGATTTGGCCTTTGGAAATTTCCCCCTTCAGTTTCTCCTCCAATTCGTCGGCCTGTTTTGACAATCGTTCGTTTTCCTTCTTCTGAATTTCGGAAAAATCCTTGAGACGACCGATTTCATCCATGAGAGACGCGATTCTCGCTTCGAGAGTGGCGATTCTGGTTTCATAATCTTTCTTTAAATCTTCGGTTTTTTTAATACAATCCAGTTTTTCCTGTTCGAGAGCGGCTTTCAATTCACCGATCAAATCCTGGTATTTTTTGGATTGTTTCGCGTTCTCATCCAGAAGTTCTCTTTCTTTATTGCCGCTTTTTGTTTTTAAAAGGGAGATCTGATTCTCGAGATTTTTGATCTGATCCGCGTATTGATCCTGGTCCTTTTCGCGGAAGGACTTTTCGCTCGCCAATTGGTTCTCAAGACTTTGTATGCGTCCTTCCAGGGAGATTTTCTCTTTTTTAGAGTTTTCGGATTCGTTTCGGTAGCGGGTCTTTAGAGAATCCAATTCGAGTTCTAAAGTCACTTTCTCATTATAGAGTTTGTTGTATTCCCAAGGAAAATAGACGACGTCGGCTTGGAGCGGAAGGTTAGCTAAGCCTAAAATTCCGGCGATTGCTAGTCTTGAGTAGAATGATTTCATGGATATAACTGGACCTATGTTCCATTCTAAGCGGTCAAGCAGCCAGTCAAATGAAAAACTCTTGCTTGAAAAACGGAAAGTCATTGAACGGAGAAAAACTTGTCGGATTCTGTCGGAAAAGGGGAGGTTCAGCTAAAATGGAAGTTAAGCGTACTGCAAAGGAAGCCGTCTCGATCAAGGCAAATGCTAAATCCGCCGAGTGGCTCGAATCCTTCTCTAAAAGAATCGAAATAAAAGATACGGAATACCTTCGAGCTTTTATCGAAGCGAATCACCCGGCAGATATCGCGGAAGTTTTGGAAAAATTAGACGAAGAAGAGGCGTTTTACGTATTCCGTCTCTGCGATTCCGAGAAGCAATCCCTGATTCTAGTCGAATTCGACGAAGACCTTCAGGCGGATCTGATTTCAAGATTACACGTCCATGAGATTTCACCGATCGTTGAAAACCTAGAGACGGACGAGTTCACTAATTTGATCTCCGAAATTCCGAAGGACAAGGCCGAGGAGATCCTAAACTCGATCGATAGAGAAGACTCTTCTCAAATCAGGAAGCAGCTCAATTTTAGGGAATATACGGCCGGTCGTTTAATGACGACGGAATTTGCTTCGGCCTTCGAAACGGACACTGTCCGAAAAGCCATTATAAAATTGAGACGAATCGCTAAAGAAACCGACGACATCTATTTATTATACGTTACCGACGAGGAGAACCATTTAAAGGGATTCATCAGACTCAAAGATTTGTTTCTCGCTCCTCTGAACCAAAAAATCGGCCGCCTCGTTAAGGAAGAGGTTTTTTCCATTCATTACGACACGGACCAGGAAGAGGTGGCTAAGATCTTCCGTAAGTACGATTTAGTCTCCGCTGCGGTCGTCGACGATTTGGATCGAATTATCGGGAGAATCACCGTAGACGATATTTTGGATATCGTCCAGGACGAAGCTTCCGAGGATATTTTGCGGATGGGCGGGGTTTCGGAGGAAGAGCGCCTGAATACGTCCATTTGGGACTCGATTCGACGCCGATTAATTTGGCTAATTATCAATTTAGGGAATGCGGTTTTGGCTGCGTCCACGGTCTCTCTTTTTGAAGAAACCATTCAATCATTCGTTCTTCTTGCCGCTTTAATGCCGATCGTTGCGGGAATGGGTGGAAATGCGGGAACCCAAGCGATCACCGTAGTGGTTCGCAATATTGCGACGGGCGATTTAAGTCCGAGTAACTGGGGAATCGGTTTTCGTAAGGAATGCATCATCGGAATCATCAACGGCCTGACCATCGGTGCGATTTCGGGACTTGCGGTTTATTTTTATATGGGGAAAACGGCTCTTGCCCTTGTTATCTTCTTTGCCATGCTTGCGAATCTGATCGTTGCCGCAGTATTAGGCGCTTCTATCCCCATGTTACTCAGGGTGTTGGGAATCGATCCAGCAATAGCTTCCTCCATCTTCGTCACGACAACTACCGATATCTTCGGGTTTTTCTGCTTTCTCGGACTGGCCACGATGTTCCTCGGTTACTTATGACAGGGAATTGCAGTCATTATTTTATTATAGAAAGAAAGTGTAGGACATTCAATGAGAGAATTTTATAGACGAGGCATATCCGCGATCCTCGCGACGGTTATGCTTCTGGTCATATCGATGATTTTGAATTGCGCGGGTTCCCAAAAACAGATCGCTGTAGAACCGAAGGGCGAGGTTGTCCCGAATCCTGCAGGAGAGAACGAATCCATACTGGATGAGGAAGGAAAGGAAGTTCGAGTTACGACGGTCGATCCGACTTTTTTTCAAGCCCCGTCCAAAGATTCAGGCGAGTATTTTCGAGTGTATATCACGGGAGACGCGTATAAAGTTCGTCAAATCCGAGGGACTAAATTCATTCATCGTAAAGTCGACCGGGGCGGGGACGCCTTGATCAGCGAGGAACTTTTAAAGTACAACAAAATTAATTTTACGGACGATGGAATCATATTAGTGATTCTAAATGGAAATACCGGTGCCGTCGAAACGATTCGCTTTAACACTCGCGTTCCGAGAATTAACGATTTGGCAAAAGTGATTCAGAACGATGTAACACGCTGGACGATGGAGCATTCCGAGGAAAAACCGGTCGTTACTAAATACCAAATTCATTATATGATCCGCTTGGAAAATCGATCTGGCTCGACGCGGGATAAGGTTAAGGAAGAACTTCGTAAAGAAGTCCGTAAGTAATCGGAGGATAGATTGCGGGACGTCTCCCCCGCGTTGCAGCCGCGCCACGCGTCTTCCGCTACCAATCGAGCGACCCTTAGGGAGCGAGATTCCCGAAGGGTGACTGAACGAAGTGAAGTCAAATTTTCAATCAAACAAACTGCATTCGAATTAACTCCATATCTCCGGAGAATCGTCTGCTCGCTCCCCCGGACCCGTTTTTGTTCGTAACGATGGAAATCGAAGGATTAATGAATCTTACTATATTCGTTTAGTTTGAAAATGAATTTTTTCAAAATGCTATTTATTTTATTTATTATTTATCATTTTATTAAATTTGTGTCAAAGTATGACCATTTCGAAAATAATTATGATTTCTATCTTATGTCTAAGTATATTGGCATGTTCTGAACAGAAAAAAGATTCGATTGCTCCGATACTGGCCTTGGTCGGCGCTAATTCGGCAAGTTCCGCGCCAGGAAATAGTTCATCTGGCGGAGTGACGACTAACGGAGGCAGCGGCGGGACAACTATTTCCACGCATGATACGAAGGTTTATGACGCCAATAACCAATTTCTTGGGTACGGATTTCCAAATGCGTATAGTATCCAGATGGTCTCGCCAACCGGTTATTTTTATAGTTTAGGATGGGATGGAATCATTACTGATTCTTACATAAAATTCACTCAGATTAACGGAGGAGGAGTGGCATTTATTGATGCCACTGGTGCTCCTTATGCAAAATTTGCCGAGCGTGCAGGGGGCAGTTTGTATACCGCACAGCAAGCAGATGTATATGGAAATGCAGTGAGCAATCCGGGTATAACGCAGTATTATTCCTACTACATCGCGGGTTCTATTACTAATTACCCGGCGGGGTTGACGGTCGGCACATCGCTTAAGGTATTTCCTTTGACCACGATAACAAAGACCGTCGCCGGAATTCCAAATACAATTGCGCTCCCGATAAAAGTCGTTTATCAATGAAGGATGACCGGGACTTTTAGGGTATTCGAACTGGCTATAGTTGATCGCGCCTAAGAAAATTTCGCTAACAATGAAAGATTCATTATAAAAACTGAAACTATCCGACAAGTTGGCGACGAAAATTCGAAACTTGAGAAGTTTCGATTTGGTTCCTAAATTTGCAAAAAATTGTATAGGTCGTTTCAAGATTCGGCTTCGTGATGCTTTACAATTTTCGGTTTTGAGGCCTGATGCCTCAATTTTTGAACGTTTCGAATCATTGAAGAGAGAAGGTTTGAGAGCCGAGCCAAAATCCGTTCATCATCGGATTGTTAGGCGAAAAACGGCTAAGCTTTGGATTCTGGGATGAGCCGAAACCAATCGTTCTATTATCTTTTCTGCCCAAAAAAACGCGCAGGCGTTCTTTACCGGAGTCTTTCATTTAAGCAATTTCACCGAATTTTGCGCAGTCTCAAAAGCGGAAGAATCAATCAACTGACGGTTAATACCGCCATTTGATTGGAAAGAGTAGCTTAAAACGCTACACTTTCGTTTATCGGTACTCCAAATTCCCAACGATTTATAGATCGTTCATTCATAAATCAATTACCGTTGGAAGATCGACTCATATAACCGATTTATTACATTCGAAATACTTTTAATTCCGAATGGAACGCTCGATTTTTGTTGACTCTTTCCTCTGCAAAATGTATAAACTCAGAGTTTTTACATCGGAGGAATTCAATGAACCTGGAAATGATGAGTATTGTGAATGCCGGTATCGGCATTATAAGGGCCGGACAGGCAAGAATCGAAAACACCAAAATGACAATTAAGAAGGGTTTCGAGGATTTAGCTGCGAAAGGCGCTGCCGATAAAAGCGAGTCGTCGGTCCGTCTTCGTGATTTAACGATCAAAGTCGTAGATAGTGTTAAGGAAACTAATACGACGATCCAGAAAAATTGGGACGAGGTACGTTCAAAATTGTCGAACACTGTAAACGGTTTCTCGACAAAGCAAGTGGAAGCGCCGATTAAAAAAGGGGTGGCAAAACCCGCCTAAACCTAGATCGGATTTGGGGATGTCGGTTTTGCGCCTCCTTATTTAAGAAAACCAGCATCCCCGAAAAATCTCAATAAGAAGGGAGAGCCGGGAAAAAAAAAGGTTCAGTCGAGAATGGGAAATTGGATAAAGCACTATCAATTTCCCGGATTCAATATCTCGAACATTAAGGGATGGAAAAAGGACATCCTTAGGCCCGAATATAAGATCCTGCACAATCGCGATAGTCTTATGATTATTAGAAAAACATTAAATTCTTCCCTGATTCTCCGGCTTTGATTTTCGGTTAAGCATTCAGCCAAAAAAAATCAGACGATAAACGCGATGAATCCAGTATCCAGAGTTGATATAAATTTCGGCAAAATATTTCCCATTGCTCGGAATTTCCTGGCGGACGAAGATGCGAAATGCAGGCGTTTTGCGGTATAATAGCACAGGACAGGCGGTCCCTAATTATCTTCCGCTGTTTGAAAACGATTATAAGTTATCTCTAATTTACTATACTGTTATTTATTTCCGAATTCAGTATCATAGGCCCCCGCACCGTACAACTCGTCGTATTTTGCCTTCATTCTTTCCCCGACAGCGATTCTCTCGGCGAATCGCCAGTCAGATTTAGTTTCATGCAGTTTTTCCGCTTCCTTGATCAGCTCCTCCGTCGGGCCAGAACCCGGTTTACAGAGCGGATAAGCTTTTTTAAGAAGTTCGATTTTTGCCGCAGATATCGAAACGTCCACGTTCGTCCAGGCTAGAAGATACGTTTCGTGGGTGAAGATATCGTTCCAGGAGATAGCAAAGGATTCCTGGAGTATTCTTTCCCGTTCCCGAAGTCTATAAGGGCTCAGTTCCTTCGTTCTGCGAATATTTTTAGGAGTTGCAGAAGGGTCTGTGGGATCTACCCATCGTTCATCTTTCGGGGCAAAATTTGTAAACGAATCAAGCCAATCGTTGACTATATCGATCACCTTTTCCCAACGCTCGGTAATAGCATTCCACTTGACGATGGCAGGCTCATACTTCCATTCTATTTCTCGTCGAGCCAATCCGAATTCGAAACTATCGGGAACCTTGAAGGTAGCCTTCGCAGCTAGCTCGTCGAAAATCCCTAAAATTTCTTCTCCTCTTTTGATGTACAACGGCAGATTATAAAATTTCGCCCAGTCGATATCCGTAACGAGTCCGTCCCGAAGTACAGCAGATCCTTCCATAGCTTTGTCTAGACCTTTTTCAATCAGAAGACGGAGAAAAACCGGATAGGTTATTCCGGATTTTCCCAGATCGATTACTGCTTGAACTCCCGCTCGCAGCAAGGCAGCCGCCTTCGGTTTCATGATCCCTTTTTTTACGTCATCTTCATACCTGTCTAGAGCACTTTGATAGGACGTAAGCGTTTGCCTTAAAAAACCTTCATCCTCGTCGATGTCGGAACCGGAGGATTGCGACGAGTTTTTTGCGGCATCCGAAAGCAGTTGCGAATATGCTGCGCTAAAATTCGAGAAACAACCTTCCGTCATTAGCTTGGCACTAAACGCTGCAAAGTCATCCATATCGACGGCGTACTTTTCCATTTTATTCATTTCTGCAAGCATGTTGTCGAAAGCCTGACCGGATAGATTTTTATCCTTACATTCTTGAATCATGTTTCGGAACGTTCCTAGCATGGGATCGGACAGCATTTTATCGATAGGCATATTATTATTCTCTTATGAAAGTCCGATCAATCGCTTGTGATCTTCGATTCTTCTTTTAACAATTTCGTCCGGAAACGGAATATTTCTTCGGTGACGCGTTTCCCAAATGAGGCTATAGTCGTAGTTCCAATCGGACTTATAATTTCGATTATTCGGAAGGGTCGTTTTTTGAAACAATTCTTTATGGTCTTTGATTTGTTCGGTGATGCTATCCTTAACTTCCTGATACCATTCCTTGGGAACCTCGTCTTTGATGGCTTCGGCCACGATAAGATTCTCGATCGCCGTAAAATCGAAGTAAAATCCACCGATAAAATTATCGACCGTTATGAGAATGGAAACTTCCTGGTCGATTTTCGAAATTATTGCGGTTACATCCATTGCCGATTTGACAGTATCGATCTCTTTTAGAATTCGTTCCGAAGAAATCGCTCGAATGGGCTCTTCTATTCTTCTAAAATGAGAAAGCCTTGCCGTCTCTTGATCTTTTACAAGGGCAATGGCGCATTGAACTTCGGGATGATCCTTTTCGACTACCGAGCGAAAATCTTCGAGTTTCGCGCAGCCTGCAATTGCATCGGACATTCTTTTTTCCGCCGCATAAGAACGAGAGTAGAGAGGATTTCCTTCGAATCGTTTCATCCGGGCGTTATAGTAGGCCGCGTATTCCTCGTGTCTTTTTTCCATAATAGGCTCCGCGATGAAATAATCTTAAGAACCCATTCTTATCAAGAAAATATTTATCGCCGATTTGGATTTTTCAATTGCGAAATTCGCAGGTCGAATGATTCGCTCAAATCGATCGGATTTTGGAATTCGCTTATTGGTGTTTAATTGAACGATATTCGTTTAAAGAGTATAAATTTTGATGTAATAAGAAATAGGGGAATTAAGGATGTGAGATACTCGACCGGTTGATGATAAGTCGATCTACTCTGAATTCGAATCGAAATGCTTTTTGAAAAACCATCGCGTTTTCTATTAACCTAGTTACCCAAAATTCTAACCGGACTGTATTTCGATTGGAAACGTAGAAGATATCTGGAATTGAAGATTATGCTTATCAATGGATTCGAATAAAAACGAATCGCGTTATCGTTCAAGAAAGACTTTGGTATAAAAAGCAATAGGAGGTTAGCGAAATCTCGAAGTAAGTAAGTAAGTAATCAATTCTTAAACCGATATTGAGGAAATATATTTTTAAGATACAGAATGAATGAACGTTCTGTCAGATTTTTTGAAATGAATCTTTGTTTATATAATGAGAGAAGACCATTCCAACCGGGGAATGGCAGTTTATAGTACTGACAAATTATTGCCAAGCACGTCAGGTTTTCTTGCTGGATTTTGCCTAATGGAAAATTTGTAGATTTCAGTACGACCAAGCTTAAGAAAAGACTTTACGGAATATCATGCCAAGGCTGTAGTCTAGTTTCGGTAATACGTCCATGGCAGCCATTAATCTAACGCCATTCTTTGTTGGTAGCTTTTTCCTGGCATATTACGTTTGGATGGCGAGAGCTTCAATTAAGAAAATCCCTAGTTCATTTTGGTTTCTCTCTATTTCAATTACGGTCTGGCTTTTTTTTCTGGCTTTCCGGGGGCTTCTTCCAAACGATTGGAGAGGGATGGCTCTGAATTGGACTCTGATTCCCGCTATTCTAATCCCTCATTTTTTATTTTTAGTCGTCAAATCTGTACTAGATTTAAAGAAAAATTACCGGGCTTTACGGGTATTTGATTGGGCAGCTATCATATTTTTTTTATTTGAAGCGCTTATTGGAGGGATTGTAAAGGTTAAAGATCCGAACTTTTTTTCTTATACACCAAACCCATCGTATCATTTGTTAATTTTTTATATTTTTTGCAGCGTAGGATTTTCAATATGCTTGATGGGGCGAGGAGCGATAAAGTCTAGAGGACAAATTCGGACCCAGTTAATCTTAATGTTGATGGGAATTTTTGTCGGCCTCTTTGTTTCTATTATTTTCGTTTATATTTTGCCTCTTATGGGTGTGTTTATGGCTTATTTATCTTCTTTTGGAATGGGGATTTATATCACACTTTGGTCAATTGCAATTTTACAATACGACATCTTCGAAATAAAACTTCAGTTGCTTTCGGGGACGAAAGTGCCACTTCTTATACGGCTTAGTTCACCGTTCGTATTGTTTTTATACCATATCGTTGATCCGACCGATTACGATAGAAAATTATTAGAAGTTAAAGCCAAAATTGCGAATTCACTAATAGAATTCAATTATGAATTAGTGGTGCGCACATCCTTAGAAGGGGACGAAAAATCGCGGGTCATTGCGGCACAGTTTAGTCGCTACCTCAAATAGAAGTTCGGAAAAAGTTGCCAACTCCCTATAGCTAGGCTTTATCGAGAAGGCTTATTTAGAAATTCCACAAATTCCTTCGTAAAATCCGAATTCACTTCGTCCAGGCTGGCCTTCACTACCATCTCTCGTAAGTGATGATCTTTCTTTTCTATCTTTTTATAGAATTCCTTATTTCTGAATGCATTATAAGTCTCGTTAAAGACTATGTTTCCTTGCGAATCTTCGACAATATATTGCGCGGTAACTATGCATGTGTATTCGTATAACAAAGTTAGCGCTATAATGGGGAAAAGGCTCTCTTCGACCACCTCGTAAAGGAAGACCCCGGCTCCTAATTCGGAATGACCCGTTACGATGGCGACAAGTAATCCGGTAGTTATCCCGGTAAAGATGCTCCATGCGATAACGGAGCCTCGGATTTCACCCATATCCTTTATTTCTATTCCGACAGTGTAGTTAGGATTATCGATCGGCTCCGAACGTATGTTCGATTCAAAGAGTTTATTATTTAAATTTAACTTAATCCATTTTCCAAACTTCAGCTTTTCTTTCTCGATTCTTTCGATATTCTGTTTCTCACCTTTTGGAGCCTCCGTTAACGTGTGCAAGCTGTCGATTTTTATCGAAATGTAAGGATCTTTTAGAACGACTATGATCGGAACTGTCTTATTTTCCTGCTCTCCGTGGATCGTGTTGATTGAACAATTAGGATAGAATATAAGCGGAAGACATAGGGCTAAAAATAATTTCATGCGTTTCCAGAATTTCAACGGACCCGATACTTTTCAAATAAATTCGCTTTCTTTAAATTAGCTTCAAGTCAGAATCGCATCGAAAAATCAAAGCAACGAGTCCCGGTTCGTTGTCTCAATTGGGTTCTTTCGGATAGACGACGAGAGGCTTGTTGTCTTCGATGATACTCCCTTTTTGCAAAATGTTTTTACGCAAATCCTTAGATAGATTACTCGTCCCTATAAAAGTGTTCCCGTCAAAAAAAGATAATTTTGAGGATATCCTTTTTCGGACGATCATATCGTTGATTTTTTTCGAAGTCAAGGTCTCAAAGTTATGCCTTTGAGACGCTAAGAGAAAACCCCAGGTAGTATAGAAAGAGGGAATAAAGACCGAATAACTTAGGACATGCTTGAATGCGGTAGCCAAAGACCTTCGTATCACTGCGTGCTCCGACCAATCGGCTGGCGTAAGTTCCAGAGCCTGAATCGCGATAATTCCATCCTTCTTTAACTTAGAAGAGCAGATGGAATAGAATTGCTTTGAATAGAGATTTAGGATCGGATCGAATTTCTCCTCGACTCGTTCTCCAAAGCTCGATGTTAAGTCCAGTATTATTACATCAAAGCGTTCGTTCGTGTCTTCCAAATACTTACGGCCGTCTTCGAAGACTAAATTTACTCTAGGGTCCTGAAAAGCTCCCTTATGCCAATTTTGCATTCTTCGGGAAAATAATTGAACCAACTCCTGATCGATGTCGACCATCGTAACCGATTTAATCGTATTATATTTCAGTACTTCTCTTAACGTAGCGCCCTCTCCACCTCCGATTATCAAAATATGTTCTGTTTTCCGATTCAATAGACAAGCGGGATGAACCAAGGATTCATGATAAATGTATTCGTCTTGCCCTGCGGATTGTAATTCACCGTCGATAATTAGAGTTTCGCCGATCGACGGCAGTTCAACAAATTCTACTCTTTGAAACTTGGTCTTTCCTGAAAAATAGGTCTTTTTTTTGCGGTAGAAGTGAATTTCGTTTTCGTCGTAATAATCCATTATCCAGGATTTTGTGTTGATTTCCAAATGCGCGCTTCCTCAAGAAATTGCCTCGTAATTTTTTTTGAAGCAATTTCTTTGAATTATTTTTGTTTGAAAAAAAAATAAGATCGATATAACCTTCTTTCTTTGTCGCTTAACGATAAATTCGGCCTCCGTCGGGGCCCACCTTGTTAGTCGAAGATTAGCATTTTTGGAGCGATAGTAAATAGGTATCTTCCACATTTGCGGGATTTACTTATTCGTTTACCAATAGGGGATTTTTTAAGGATTAGTAATGACAGAGTCCGTCTTATGAAGAATAACTTCAGGCTAATATCGGGTTTATACCTTCTGTATATCGCGTTCGTCGTTATATGGATAGGAATGGAACTCCTTTCGATCGAGCGCATCCCGCTCTTTAAAACCGAATTTTTTATCCCAGCTAATTTCATCGAGGTGCTTTTGGGAATATCCAGTATAGTTATTTTTGTAAATTTATATTTAGAATTATCGAATGCAAGGAAGTTAATCAAGGAAGCTGAGATAAGTTTGAACAGACAGACTAAGAAATTGAATTTTCCGAGAGGAACCCAGCTTGGAGAGGAATTTTGGAGTTCGGTAAAACGCCAGTTCAGTCGATGGGAGTTAACTCCCTCGGAACAAGAACTCGCCAAATATTTGTTGAGAGGCTTTTCGAATCCGCAGATTGCCGCCATTCGGAAAAAAAGTCTAAGAACTATAGAGAATCAGACTCTTTCCATTTATCGCAAGACCGGTATGACGGGTAAGCTGGAATTCATCGCTTACTTTATAGAGCCGTTATTACCTGAAGAAGAGGATGATTGAAAGTGAGCAGAAGACAGAGGTCAGAGGACTGAAGACAGAACATTGATGAGCAAAGATTCCAAGATCTACAGAAAGATTCTTATGGTAACACGGATTTTTCCTCTACCTCTGATACGTTTTCGACATCGAGCAGCTTCTGTCTAGCGTGAGCAAAGCGAACGCATCTGTCTTCTGACCTCTGTCCTCTGAAAGGATATCCGGATCGAGTAGATACCCTAACTGGTTTTTACAATCGAAACTTCAATGCGGAAGTTCGATTGTTATCGATACTATGTTAGTCAATAATTTTTATCGTAATGCTTTATGTTTTAATCATTTTAGGTGCATCATCTTCCGGTATTAAGGGTTGGAAAGCATATCGCTCGCTAACGAACCCAAAAATATTCAAAAATAATCAATTATTTTTAGGACTTTTACTAAGGTCTTGCGTCTATTTAAACGCTACCTAAGAGAGTCATTCGCTGCCGTTTTGATGGCATCGCACCTTGACTTTAAACGAAAAAATACTAATCCGATTCAAACATCAACGATTCGAAAATCGTATGTTTTTACTTGTGGATAATTAAGAGGATACTGGACGTGTTAGAAGATTTTGATATCATCGAGACAATTCAGGAAAACTCCAGTACGAACGTATATCGAGCGGTCTCCAAAGCTGATAGATCCCTTTCGTTTATTGTTAAAGTATTGGCTACGGAATATCCGGACACCCGGGATTTAGCACGAATTCGTCACGAATACGAATTAAGTAAAGAGCTCGATATAGAAGGAATCGTTAAGCCGTTAGAATTGCGTCGACATGGAAACGGATACGCCCTCATTTTGGCAGATATCAATGGGGTTTCTCTTCAAAGTATTATTAGGAAAAGAAAATTCAGTTCATTGGAATTTCTTAAATTAGCAATTCCATTGAGCAAAACATTGGGCGAAATACATGTGCAGGGCGTGATTCACAAGGACGTCAAGCCCGCCAATATCATCGTAAAGGACGGTCACGAAGTTTATATTACGGACTTCGGATTATCCACCCGATTAAGTCGGGAAAAAGCTCTTTATTCGGCGACTGCGGCTTTGGAGGGAACACTAACCTATATAGCTCCCGAACAGACCGGACGGATGAACCGAAATACTGATAGTAGATCCGACCTTTATTCCTTGGGCATCACTTTTTACGAGATGCTGACGGGATCTCCTCCCTTTAAGTCGGAAGACGCGATCGATCTCATCCATAGCCATATTGCGAAAGTCCCGGCCAGCCCGCATGAGTTAGATTCCAAGATCGAATATCAACTTTCTAATATCGTAATGAAGCTGATTTCGAAAGCCGCAGAAGATAGGTATCAATCCGCCCTGGGTCTCGCCGCCGATTTGGAACGTTGCGGGCGTAATCTGGAAGAGGTAGGAAAAATTTCCGAATTTCAGTTAGGTCTTGAAGATTCGTCCGGTCGTCTTCAGATTCCTCAAAAACTCTATGGGCGCGCCGAGGAGGTCAAAACTTTACTTTCCGCCTTCGAAAGAGTGAGTCAAGGTGCTAGTGAACTTTTGCTGGTTCACGGTTATTCCGGTGTCGGAAAATCCGCTTTGGTTCATGAAGTTCATAAACCGATTACCGAAAAGAAAGGGCTTTTTATTTCCGGAAAATTCGACCAATTCCAAAGGGATATTCCCTATTATGCGATTCGCTTTGCACTGAAGGATTTATGCGAGTACTTGGTTACCGAAAGCGAAGAAGTCTTAGCGAACTGGAAATCGACGATTTTGAACGCCTTGGGAGCTAATGCGAGCGTCTTGATCGAGATAGTTCCCGAACTCGAATTGATTATAGGCAAGCAACCTGCCGCGCCCGAACTCAGTACGCAGGAATCGATCAGTAGGTTACACCAGGTTTTCCAAAATTTCGTCCGAGCTATCTCGAACCGGGAACATCCGTTGGTAATTTTTGTCGACGATCTTCAGTGGGCCGATTCCGGTTCGCTTAATCTTATCAAAATTTTACTCGCCGGAGCTGAAGAAAAGTATTTTCTCCTAATCGGAGCTTTTCGAGAGAACGAAGTGGACGGGACTCACGCTTTTTCGATGACTCTGGATGAAATAAGAAAGTCCGGCAGTTCGGTTCATTCTATCGCATTGAATCCGCTGCTGCGAGAAGACGTTAGCGACTTAACTATGGAATCTCTTGCTTCCGTGGAGCGGGAACTTATAACTCCTCTGGCCGAGCTTATATACTCGAAAACGGGAGGAAATGCTTTCTTTGTTAACGAGTTTTTAAAGAATCTATATGAAGAGAAATTGATCTATTTCGATTTCATGGAAAAGAATTGGATTTGGGATATTCGAAGTATCGAATCTAAAAATGTGACGAGTAACGTGGTTGAGCTGATGTCTCAGAAGATAGACAGGCTACCGGAAGAAACTAGAAGAATTCTTCAATTGGGAAGTTGCGTCGGGAGTAAGTTCTCACTGAAAATTATTTCCATCGTTTACGAAAAGAACGAACGGGAAACCTTACTCGATCTATGGAAATCCGTCGAAGAAGGGTTAATCCTTCCCTTGGATAATAATTATAAGATTCTTCAGGGGCAATCCAACGGGAATAAGACCGATATTGACCGTCAAAGATTAGAAGTCGACAGTATGCTCGACGCTCATTTTCAATTCCTCCACGACAAGGTGCAGGAGGCGGCCTATTCCGGAATAGGCGAGGATCGAAAAAGGGAAGTACATTTAAGGATCGGTAGGCTATTACTCGATCGAACCGAATCGAGCCAGTTGCCGGAACGGATATTTTCGATCGTAAACCAGTTTAATCTAGGGTCCGAATTGATTTTAGACGTATCTGAAAAATCTAAATTATGCGAACTGAATCTATTTGCCGGAAAGAAAGCCAAACAATCGAGCGCCCATAGCAGTGCCGTTACTTTTTTTAAGCAGGGTATCGCTCTTTTAAATGAAGCACACTGGAAACATCAGTATGATCTTTCCTTCGAATTATATTCCGAAAAAGCCGATTGCGAATATAGCGCCGCGCTGCTCGAGGACTGCGAACAGGACGTAAAAATCGCACTGGAGAATGCAATCGGGCAGGATCATAAAACTGCGATATATCAAATTTACCTTCATCTACTATATCAATTGAATCGTCATCGGGAAGGAATCGAGGTCGGTATCGACGCTCTGAAATATCTCGGTGTCAAGATTCCGAAAAACGTAAAGAAGGTTCATATAGCTCTTCTTTACGTTCGATTTAGAATCCTATTGGGCAGAAGAAAAGCCAGGGATTTGGTAGAATTGCCCGAAATCACCGATAGACGCATTTTTAACGTATGCGCGATTATTTACGACTTAGTTCCCTCCGCTTATCAAGTCTTTCCTGATTTAATGGGCTATATCAGCCTGCTCATGGCTATGTTTTGTTTAAAATACGGTAACTCAATTTACTCGGGTTTTGCTTTCGCTATGATAGGAGTAATAATGTCAGGGGTGACCAAAGAATTGGAAGGTGGCTTTAAATTCGCGGAACTAGCCGAGACACTTTCCGAAAAATTTTACGATATAAACGTAAAAGCGAAGGTCCATTTTGCAATCGGAAACTTTAATATACACTGGGTATTACCGATGCGCGAACATAAGTGGTACGTCGATATCGCTTTGAAGACGTCGTTAGAAGCTGGTACGATCAATTGGGCTGATTACTCGATGACTTTTTCGAGAATTCAAGGCATTTTCTTCAGCGATAAGAATCTGGAGTCCATTTTAGAGGAAAACGAAAAGATCTACGAAATGTATCTAAAGCACAAGGATCGAGAGGTGATTCTGAATCATTACCTGCTTCTGAATTTCTTAAACGATCTGATGATACGCGATAATAATTCGCCCGACCCATTTTCTTTCGATGAAGGCGATTATGAAAAGGAGATGCAAACTCCCGGAAATTTTACTATCCGAACTTATTTCCATACCTTAAAAATGATTCGGAATTTCATGCACGAAAATTGGGAATCTGCCCTATCGCACGGCTGGAACGGATTCAAGATCGTCCTAGAAGCAATGGGAAATATGCTGGATTTTCAAGTTCGTTACTATTTCGTACTTTCCTGCCTTTCTTATCAAATTTCTAGCAAGAAGTCCTTAAGCATTAAGTTTAAATTAGCGTACAAATTGAATCGGTTTTTGTTAGGA
Source organism: Leptospira inadai serovar Lyme str. 10 (assembly GCF_000243675.2). Taxonomy (NCBI): domain Bacteria; kingdom Pseudomonadati; phylum Spirochaetota; class Leptospiria; order Leptospirales; family Leptospiraceae; genus Leptospira; species Leptospira inadai. Next base: position 173,987 of record NZ_AHMM02000016.1, read on the forward strand.
TATTATAGTAAAAAAAACCCGGCCAATTTTTTGGCACACGATTTGTTGGTTTCCGCTTTGGAAGCCCAGCTAGAGGGAAGACACGATGCCGGAACTCTTTTCGAGAAAGCCGCTAAGGAATCGCATCATGCTCAATTTACGGTTAATGAAGCACTCGTAAATGAATACACTGCTAAGTTCTATATCGCAAACGGCATCGAAAAAGCGGCAACAGCATACATGACCGAAGCAGTATATTTATATTCGATTTGGGGAGCGAGCGCTAAAGTAAAACAACTCGAGGAGAATTACGGGTATTATATCAGGAAGCCCAATTCTCCCAAAATTGTGGAATCCGTAAGTTTACGGGAAACCCACTCTAGTACTAGTAATAATCGATCGAACACTCTAGACTTAACTACGATATTAAAAGCATCTCAGGCCGTGTCCGGCGAAATACGACTGGATAAACTTTTATCCGAATTGATGCAAAACCTAATTCAAAATACCGGAGCAGAAAAAGGCTTATTGATTCTGGAAGAAAATAGAAACTGGGTTATCCGAGCCGAAGGTAATGCGAACGGAAATATCGAAGTCCTAAGTTCCGAATCGTTATCGCAGAGTAAAAAAATCCCTCGGGCGATTATCAATTATGTTCTTAGAAGTAAGCAACCCCTCGTATTAAGTCGCGCTTGGCTAGATATTCAATTTCAAAACGACGCATATATTATAGAAGTGAAACCGCAATCGGTTCTTTGCGCTCCGATTATGAATCAAGGGAAATTAAGCGGAGCGGTTTATCTTGAAAATCGACTCACGGCGGATGCCTTTACTCCGGATCGCCTTCAAGTCGTTAATATACTTTCCTCTCAGGCGGCTATATCGCTTGAGAATTCTCTTTTATACGAAAACCTGGAAGAGAAAGTTCGAGAACGTACTAACGAATTATCCAAACTATTACTCGAAATCCGAGAACTCAAACATCAACAGGATGCGGATTATTTTCTTACGTCTTTACTACTTGAGCCGCTGGGAGAAAACAAAACCAGCGGAGAGAATGTAAAAATAGAATTCTTTTTAAGACAAAAAAAACACTTCACGTATAAGAATAACGAATATTCGATCGGCGGGGATCTTTGCGGTGCTCATAATATATTTTTAAAAAATAGAAAATACACCGTATTTATGAACGCGGACGCGATGGGTAAGTCCATTCAAGGCGCTGCAGGAGCTTTAATAACCGGTTCGGTCTTCGAATCGATCATTCAACGTACGAAGTTATCCGAATATTGGCAAAATTTTCCGCCTGAGCAATGGATTCGAAATAGTTTTATCGAACTTCAAAAAGTCTTCGAGAACCTTGAAGGGACGATGCTGATTTCGATACTAATAGGAGCTGTCGACGAATTAACTGGTACCGTATACACGATTAATTCTGATTACCCGGCTCCTATTCTATTTAGAAAAGGCAAGGCTCAGCACCTTCCTCCATCGAATTTCTTTTTAAAATTAGGAGTAAACCCCTTCATAATCAACGGAAATAGTAAAAACAATTCCCAAAAAATCGCAACTTACCTTTCCGTTGATGTGTTTTCCCTTCGGGACGGTGACATATTGATCACAGGTTCGGACGGAAAGGACGACATCGATTTACATTCCGATAAAGACGAACTTCCGGAAAAGAATCAGGATGAAAATATGATTCTCTCTTTGATCGAGGAATCTAACGTAGATTTGGAAAAACTATATGAATTGATACGAGGGAAAGGAGAATTAACGGACGATCTATCACTTATGCGGCTCTCATTCCATAAATTAAAAAAGGGTAAAACGGCCGTAACTCAAAATATTCTCTATACTTTGGATCAGTTTCGTCAAAAGCAAATCGCAAACGATTGGGAAGGAGCCATCGCGGAACTCAAGAAATCGTATAAGCTCGGATATAAACATCCTTCGCTTTTGAAGATGATGGCTCGGTTGTATTATAAATTAAAAAAATTCAGAGCGGCAAGTCTGATCGCGCATCGATATTTTCTGCTGCGGCCTGCCGATAACAGTAATCTATTCTTACTTTCTCTCTCCTTCTTTCAAATCGGCAGAATTTCTCGGGCGCTGGAAACCGCCGAAAGCCTCGTTTTGAGAAAAAGGGAACATGCGGGTTACCTAGTTCATTATGCGAATATTTTAGCGGCGACGGGCGATAAAACTGCCGAGTCGTTTCTTCAAAGAGCCGAATTATCCGATCCCGACCTTCCGTCTATTTCCAAGCTTCGAAAGAAAATAAATGAGAAGGTAAATCCCGTTAAATACGCTCGCAACGATATTCATGCTTCAATGAGCGCGGGTTCCCGTTAAAATATAAACCGCGATTTATGCCGGGAAGATAAATCGATTCCTCGTCCCGCTTATCAAGTCAAATCAACGGATAAAATTCATCGTACTCTGACAGAGCGGGATTTAGATGCTCGCCTTCAAAAGTAAATTAAAAGTATCTACTTTCTTTGTTATTGAAATATCCATCCGATCGTTAACGCAGTATAGGATTATCCGCTTTTATTAAATTTTCCGTTACTCACTCTCTTCTCCAGCATGTAATACAGAACGGGCAATGCAAAAAGAGTAATACCGGTACCGCTAATGAGTCCGTAAACGATCACAGTCGCGAGCGGTCTTTGAACGTCGCTACCGATTCCCGTTGCGACCGAGGCCGGAAGAAGTCCGAGGGCAGCAACCGTAGCAGTCATTAGAATCGGTCTCAATCGATTCGTGGCACCGGATATCACCGCGAGCTTTAACGGTACCTTATTAGCTATTAATTCGTTTAGATGCGAGACCATAATCACACCGTTTTGAATTGCGACTCCGAAGAGCGCTATAAAACCCACCGAGCTGGATACGTTTAAGGTCATTCCCCGCACTATTAATGCGATTAGGCCTCCGAGAAGGGCAGCGGGCACGATGGACAATAATAAAAATGCGTGTCTAAGATTTCCGAAGGCTACGTAAAGAAGCGTAAACATCACGCATAGTATAAGAGGAAGAATTATGGACAATCTTCGATTCGCTCTTTCTTGATTCTCGAGTTGACCTCCCCAAACTATTCTATATTTCTTAGAATCGTATTTTATTTTGTGAGAAATATTCTCCTTCGCTTCCGAAACGAAGGAAGACAGATCTCGTCCATGTAGATTAACTTTTACCGTTAAGTGTCTTTGATTGGATTCCCTTGTAATCGTACTTTCTCCCGTCGTTAATTTTACGTTCGCGACTTGAGAAACGGGAATTTTCGCGCCGTTCGGAGAAGTCAGCATTAAATTACTGATCGCTTCCGGCGTATTTCTAAACGCTTCCCCGTATCGGACCGTAATATCGTATTTTTTTTCGCCGAGAAATAGATTGGAAATCGCTTGTCCTCCGATGGCCGCCTCTATGAGGTCGGAGATATCGGAGACGTTTAAGCTATATCTTGCGGCGGTGGCCCGATCTATTTTTACCTGTATTTGAGGTAGGGGTGGTTCCTGATCGATTCCCACGTCGGAAGAGCCCGGGGTCGACTTTAAAACCTCCGCTATTTTCTTTGTAAGCTCGCGGGTCTCCCTAAAATCGTCTCCGAAAACCTTGATAACCAATTCGCTGTGGGCACCGGAAATTTTATCGTTTACGTTATCGATCATAGGTTGGGAAAAACTGATCGTGTAACCCGGCATTTTTAAATAATGATCCCTGAGCGCACCTACAAGTTCCCTCTTGGTTCGCCCGCTTTTCCAAGTGTCGTACGGCTTTAGTCCTATCGAGCATTCTATATGCGATGGAGTCCAGGAATCGGTGCCATCGTCGTTACGTCCGGTTTGCGTAATTACATGCGAGACTTCTTCGAATTTCAGCGTTTCCTTTCGTAAGTCGTCGGCCATTTCCGCACCTTTAGCTAGAGAAATTCCGGGAGGAAGTTGTACTTGAAGCCATATAGAGCCTTCGTCCAATTCGGGTAAAAAATCCTTTCCGATTACTATAAAAAGAGCGAAGCACAGTAATAACGCACCGGCCGCGAATTTTAAAATCCGTAACGGATGCTCTATCAGGTCCGTGATTTTTTTTTGATAAAGAACCGTAATTCTTTCCAGCCACTTATTGTGATAAAGCCGTTGAGGCCGTTTATAAGCGATATAGGAGATCGCCGGAATCAACGTTAAGGCGATGAATAGCGCGCCCGCTAATGCATATCCGACGGTGTAGGCCATAGGCGTAAATAGCTTTCGTTCGATTCTTTCGAATGCAAAGAGCGGGATATATGCGGTTATAATGATTAGAGTGGCGAAGAAGATAGGGGAGGCAACGGCGGAGGCAACTTTTGCCACATCAGGAATCTGTAATGTATCCGCCTCCTTCTCCTCTTTCAACTTAAGAATGCTTTCCATCATGACGATGGAGCCGTCCACTATGATGCCGAAATCGATGGCTCCTAATGAAAGTAAATTCGCGGGAATGTTCGTGAAATTCATCAGGATAAATGCGATTAATAGGGAGATCGGAATCGTAAGGGCGACTAATAGAGCACCTCTAACATTCCCCAGAAAAAGGATCAGAACTACGATCACTAATCCGATCCCTTCTAAAAGGGTTTTAGATACTGTGTTTAAAGTAGTGTTGACGAGATCGATCCTGTCCATATACGGAACGACTTTGACGCCGGACGGGAGAAGGCCGTTGTTCAGTTCATCCACTTTCGCATGAACTCCCTTAAGGACCGCACTCGGATTTTGGTATCTCAGGAGTAAAACTATTCCGGACACCTCGTCATTCTTAAAATCCCGTCCTAAGATTCCTTTTCTTCCAAGTTCGCCTAATTTTAAATCACCCAAGTCCTTTAAAAAGATAGGAATTCCTTTTCGAGTATCTACTACGATATGCCCGAGATCTTCCAGCGAACGGATCAATCCGATTCCTCTAACCACGTAGGCTAGGTCCCCCATTCTGAGGATACTTCCTCCGGAATTCGTATTATTCTTTTGGATCGTATCGATCACCTGAGCCAATGATATATTGAATTGATTCAATTTATTAGGATCGATTTCCAACTGAAATTGAGTGGTAATGCCGCCGAAATTGGCGACATCGGCGACTCCGATCACTTGCTTCAGCTTTGGAATGACCACCCATCGTTGTAATTCCCTTAACTCCCGTGCATCCTTGCTAGAAGATTCGAGAGTATACCGGAAGATTTCTCCGATGGGGGAGGTGAGGGGATCCAATTCCGGCTTTGTGTCTCCGGGAAGTTGAACGCCTTCGATTCTTTCCTTGATTCTTTGTCGTGACCAATAGTCTTCGACTCCTTCCTGAAAGACCAAGGTGATGACGGATAATCCGAAGGTGCTTTTGCTTCTAATAATGGATAAACCGGGCATTCCGTTGAGAGCTCGCTCCAGAGGAATCGTGATTTGCTCTTCTATCTCTTCCGCCGCTCTTCCCGGAAATTGGGTGATCACTTGGGAAGTGACGTCGGCTATATCGGGATAGGCTTCGATCGACAATTGAGTCCAGGAATAATACCCGAACACACATAAAAGTATAAACAGGACGAATATTAAAATTCGTTTTTCGATCGATTTTAGAATGTATTGATGGATCATTTTATTTTAATTTTCTACTATATTGCCAAGACCGAAAGATCCGAAACCGTCTATTTCACTTTCAATAGATAAAAACTTCCGTCCGTAATGATACGGTCGCCCACGATTAAGCCGTCTATTATCACCGCGTCTTCCGTCAGGGATTCGGTGTCATCGGTCTTGACTTCGCGCTTCTCGTAACTTTTTTCCGACTTTTTGACGAACACGAATTTTTTATCCCCTTCCTGTATTAGAGCTTTAGAAGGAATTAATATACTTTTCTTCGGTTTCGATTGGAATATGACGGTGGCAAACATTCCCGGTTTCAGTTTCCTTTCGGGATTTTGGAATTCCACACGGACTTTTACGGTCCGGCTTTCCGAGTCCAGAATATCGTCCATGAATAGGACTTTTCCGTTGAAATTCTCTTCCGGATAGGCCGAAACCCTCGCGAAACAGGAATCTCCTGCATTCACGAATCTGATATCCTTTTCCTGAACGTTCGCCGTTATCCAAACGCTAGATAAATCGGCTATCGTGATCAAGGTCTCGTTCGCATCGTTATGAAATTCTCCGGGCGCGATATTCATCGACACGATTCTTCCTTTTATCGGGGAATAGACCTTTAGTGGTTCTCCGAGGGCGGTATGTTCCGGATCTATTTTATACATTTTTAATCTTATTTCCGACTGATTCAACTGGCTCTTGATCACCTCGTAATTCGTTTTGGCCTGTTGAACTTCCTTTTGCATTCCGACTCCATGCGTTAGCAGATCGGTTTGTCTTGTTAAATCTATTTCCGCCTGCAGTAGCTGGGCTTTGGCGCTCAAATAATCTTTTTGGGCTTGGGCCAATTCGGGAGTGTCGATGCTGAATAAAATCTTACCCGGCGAGACAGGCTCTCCTAACTTTACATAGAGCGTAACGATTCTTCCGACCAAAGGAGGAGTCACCTTGACCATCTTAGTCGAATTCGCCTCGACGGAGGCCGGTGCCTGAATTTCCTTTACAAAATCCTTCAGATGAACCTCCCCTATGTGAATTTTACTCCGGAGAGGAGAATTTTCAGGAATGATAAAATAATCGCCTTCGATTCTAAAATCTTCGATCGGTTCCGAGTCGGTGATTTTCTTTTTGCAGTTTGCCGAGTTTAGCAAAGACGGGAGTAAGACTAAAATTAATAGTTTCTTCATATACTGATTTCCCATATTCCGGATGCTCTCTGCAACTCCACCACCTTCGTAACGTAATTCCGGAGATCCTGATAATAAGCGAAGTAAACGCTATTCAATGTTCGTTGCGCCGCCAATACGTCCGTGAGTGTCGTATTTCCGCGTTTATAGTTGTACATTCTACCCTGAAAAACCTTTTCGGCGTCGGCCAAGATACTGCTTTTGTATATCTTTAGCTGTTCCTTAGCCAGTTGGTATTGCAAATAGGCCGTCTTTACCTGCACTTCCACTTTCAACTTGGTAGCTTCAAGGTCCACTTCGGATTTACTTATCCGATACTTCGCCATTTCCAAATCTCCGGTGTACATATTCGAAAGCGGCATGGTAATTCCGAAAAAATATGTCAAGGCATAGTAGGAGGGACTCGGACCGGTTGCATTCGTGGACCTAGTATAAAAATTGTTTGCAACCTCGAAATTAAAATTCGGAACCCGATTCGCTTCCGTTAATTTCAGATTATATCTGGAAGAGACTTTATCGTATCTAGCTGCGATTACATCCGGCCTATTTTCCATAGCGAAGGCGATCAGCTTTTCAAGATCATATTCCTTCGGTTGAATATTCAGGTCTCCTCGGGGATAGAATAATCTACTTCTATCCTTCTTACACATAAAAAGAATCATATTCAGAGCCGCTGCTCGCAGATCGGATTCGGAGGAGATCAGGTCGTTCTTCATTAAATTCGCTTCGACCTGGGATTGCGTCACGTCCAGTTCGGTGATGTCGCCGAATTTCAATTTAATGGCATTCGATTCGGCCAGTTGAAAAAGGGATTTATACGATTCTTCCTTTCTCTTCGTAACCAACATGATCGCGAGAGTGTTTACGTACGTTATCGTAGCATCCGCTCTGAGTTGAAGAAGAAAGTCCGCGAATTGAGCCCGGGATTGATCGGCGACTGCCGTTTGATAATCGATGCGAGCCCCTCTCTTTCCTCCCAATTCAACCGTCCCTTGAAAGCCGGCGTACCATTGCTGCGGTAAATGCTTAGAGGATATATCTGCGGATTGATTTCCCAATACTAGATTCGGATTCGGAAATTTACGCGCGACGTCGATTTCGGATTTGGTTATATCAACGTTGTATTTTCTAGACGCTAGTTCGTAATTATTGTCCAATACTTCGTTGAGATACGTTTGGAAATCGATTTCTCGAACCGGGGCCTCTTTCATTAGATCCGATTGAGAAAATAGACTGATTATCGGAAAAAGCACCAGTATGTAAAGGATTCGATGTTTCATACTCTTGTTCGCTCAAAATTGTATCGGATAAAAAGCCGAGATCGTGACGTTGGTAAGGCTCGCGTGAAACTGATTTTGAATATGCGCCGAGATGACCGTATAGGACAATTTTGATTTAATTCCGAATATGGTCGGAAATTCCAAAAATGCGTTGAATGCAAGCGCATCCTTATTCGAAATATGTTCTTTTGTTTTAGGTTTATAACTCAAGAATGCGGCCGAATAGGGATCCACTCCCAAGTTAAAGACCAATTGATTGAAAGTAAGTAGATCTAGTTTTCTACTCGTGTACCCGTCCGCTAATACGATGGCCGCGAACTCCCGCTGATTATAATTGCTAAGCGAATTCATGAGCATTAGGGGATCTTTTAATCCGGCCAAATAATTATAGGCTCCGAAAGCTCGCACATACTCTTGCGGATTGAAATTTCCGGAAGAATCAACGCTGCTTAAAGCCAGGAAAGGTTCGTTTCTATTTTTTATATATAAGTCTCCGTCCGCATTCAAATATCCGATTCCACCTGCTACACCTAACCTAAATCCGTCGGAATTCGATTTACCGAGAAAAAGTACGGGCAGAAGTAAGGAATAAAATCCTTTCATATCGGTTCCTAGATCCTCCCGTTTGGTTCTATTCTGTAGTCGTGTGTTTACGAAATTCACGAGTCCGAAGTTATTAAAGGTAATATTATCCGGCAGAGAATCCACTTCCTGATTGTCCATATCGAAGGTCGAAGTGCTACTGAGGAACTGGAATCCGAACCAATCCGAAATTTTAAAGTCCCTGGATTTAATTTCCAGAAATAGATTCGGCTTTACGTAGTGGGACTGGGTCATCAGACCTACGTAATCCCCCCTACGAATTGCAGCTTCGGTATGAGAAAGGCTAATTCCCGGATTTACCGAAAAATACTTCGTCCTATATTTTTCCGTTTCTTGATTTTCCTTTCTTAGTTTCTCTTCCAGACTGACTGCGGTGTTCTCCTTAATAAGTTCCCCCCAACGGTCGATTTCTTGCGTATATACGGGATAAGATAGGGAAAAGAGGAAAGCGAGTCCGCAAACTTTTAATAAGAATGACCCAAGTCGAAGCTGAACGAATTTGCTTCTGCATCGATCGATCGAAGCCGACGAGACTTTATATTTTGAAGATTTTCTCGGCATTCTCCAGAGTCGAAGCTCCGGGGCGAAAGACTTCGCTTTACAAACCCGGAGAATCATCGTAATTACGGATAGAGAATTCATTTCATTGAAAAAGGAAAGTCATTTCTTTCTAGATTCCTGCTTACACGAAACTTCAAGTGCGGGAGCCTTAACAATATCTTTTCCATATTTTAGCCTTAGTACAGGATTAGAATTTTATTAGAAATTCATTAGGATTCATCCCGGAGAATTTGTCAAATTTCCGAAAAACGATCGTTTCCTCTACGTCAAAAAAAGTCGAAACGAACGACAGGGTCGCGTCCGCTTATCAAACGATAAACTTATTGAAAACGTAAACTAGCATTTCTCTCGCGTATCGTAAATCGCGAGTTTTTGCAGGAGATAGTAAAGAATCCTCGGGATTCACTTCGTTTTAAGATTTTGATTTTCAAATTAGCGAGAAACGGAAAAAAAGGAGTATCCTATGAAAATCCTCATCATCGAAGACGATGTTCGAATGGCCGATCTTATTAAAAGAGGATTGGAAGAGGAAGGCTTTGAAGTTTCGGTCGCATACGACGGCAATATGGGCAGAAAGTTGTCCTTAAATTACGAATTCGATTTAATTATCACCGATATAGTTCTCCCGGTTTTTAGCGGATTAGAATTATGCAAAGAGATCAGAAATATAAAACCGTATATTCCGATCATCATGCTGACCGCTCTCGGTGCGACGGACGATAAGGTGGAAGCTTTCGACGCCGGAGCCGACGACTATCTAGTAAAGCCCTTCGATTTCAGGGAGCTTCATGTGCGAATTCGGACCCTGCTAAAAAGGGCGAATGCGAGCGGTAGTGGTCAGGGATTTTTGCTAAGATTCTCCGATTTAGTAATGAATATGCAGACAAAGACGGTTTCCCGTGCCGGAGTGGAGATCGAATTGACTCCGAAAGAGTTTAAGTTTTTGGAATACTTAGTGAGAAATAGCGGTCGAGTTTTGTCCAGGCGGGAAATAGCGGAAAAGGTTTGGGGCACGAATTTCGATACGGGCACGAATTTTATAGACGTATATATAAATTACTTACGAAAGAAAATAGACAGAGACTTTTCCACGAAACTGATACATACTAAATCCGGAATGGGTTTTATACTAAAAGAAGGCCCGTGACTCGTGAAAATTAGACTTAAGCTAACCTTATTATTCACCGCACTTTTTTCCACCTTACTTTTGATGTTCGCGCTTACGGTTTATGCTTCTTTTAGTAATAATAGAGAAGAAGAATATTATAAAAGACTAAAAAGCCAGGCGGTCACGAAGGCCGAGCTCCTACTGGAAGCGAAAGTTCCACCCGAGGTACTTCAGCTGATCTACAAAAGTTCCCCGAATTCGCTTTTCGAGGAGGAGATCGCCATCTACGACGAAAATTTGAAGCTACTGTACCATGACTCGGTGGAGTTGGACAAGGTTAAGGAGACGCCGTCCATGTTTCAGGATATCCTGGAACGAAGCGAAATCAAATTCTATACGAATAATCTTCAGGCGGTAGGATTGCTGCATATTCATGACGGGAAAAAATATATCATAACCGCTGCGGCTATAGACGGGTACGGGTTTGCAATTCTACAGAAGCTTAAATACAGACTGATCATAGCCTATATCGTTATGGTTGGTCTGACCTTAATTTTAGGCCGCTTATTCGCCAAGCAATCCTTAAATCCGGTGTCCAAGCTAGTCGGCAAAGTCGCGGAAATTACCGCCACGAGTCTTGATTCGAGAATCGTAGTCGGAAAAGGAAAGGATGAAATAACCGAACTGGGTCTCACCTTTAACGAAATGTTAGATCGGTTAGAAAAGTCGTTTAAGGCGCAAAAAGAATTCATCTCGAACATATCTCACGAATTGCGCACGCCTTTGTCTGCGATCGTTGCCGAGTTGGAATTATCGCAAAACAAGAGAAGGACCGTCGAGGAATATAGGAAAATCATAGGACTTACTTTATCCGATTCGAAAAAATTGGTTCGGCTAATAAGCGACTTACTTGATCTCGCAAAAACGAGTTACGATCCCTCCGCAATCAGTTTTAGGCGCGTTAGAATCGACGAAGTGCTATTGGATGCAAGATCCGAATTGATCGCCAAAAATAAGCATTATAACGTCGATTTGGTTTTTAGCGACGATTTCGAACAATCGGAGGCGCTTACTATAAGCGGGAACGAATATCTAATAAAATTAGCTTTCGTGAATATTATGGAGAATGGATGCAAATTCTCGCCGGACAATCGATCTCAAGTTTTCATTAAAATGGGCCAGGAGAATTCACTGATTCTTGAATTTAAGGATTGCGGGATCGGAATCGAAAAGGAGGACCTGCCGAGAGTCTTTAACTTCTTCTTTAGGGGTGGGAACGGAAAATATGCGGAAGGAAACGGAATCGGTTTATCTTTGACGCAAAACATCGTCTTGCTTCACAAAGGTTCGATCGACATTCAGTCGAAGCCTAAGGAAGGGACGTCCGTAAACCTGGAGTTCGATTTATCTTAAGTTGCTTTTTATTGGCATTGCCCTTAACCATTCGCTTTCGCCGATATTCGATGATCGTTTTGGGCAGGCAATGCGAGCGTTATCATCTAAATTTCAGAGTTTGAAAGGACATTCCTTTCCTATCAATCAACTCGTTCCGGTTAAAGGTAACTTGAAGACTTGTAGACGGTCCGGAAACTTTTCCTATCATGAATACTTATAAAGATTCGGTTATGTTTTTTTCGAAAGACGCGATTGGGCAGACCGTAGCTCCCCATCCGCAATCTTTAGAGTCAATTCGGGAAAATGTCTGGCTAGGAAGTACTGAAGCCAGGAGTCCCAGGTAGCGTATCCGAAAAATTTCCTGGACGGTAACCAGTCGATCAAGGCTTTAGCTACAGTATCCACGGAATGAGTCGCATTCAATGCGGAACCCATTTCAATCTCTTTACATAGTGGAGGCTTATCTTCGTTCTCTTTCGACAGACCGGGAGTGTCGGTAGTCGGCGGTAGGAACAGTTTTACTCGAACGTTATGTAACAGCATCTCTTGCCTAAAAGCCTGTGAAAATCCTACGATCGCGAATTTACTCGCGGAATAAGCCGAGTATCCGTAAACGGATAAGATCGCTAGCATAGAAGAAACGAACACGATATCTCCCGAACGCTGCCGAGTGAAATGGGATTGAAACGCTTTTGCTAAATTCACATGCCCGAAAAAATTCACATCCATCAGCCGGCGAAATGCGCTTTCGTCCAAAGTTTCCACCGTTCCCGCCTGAGCGTAACCGGTATTGCAGATTAAAATGTCGAGGCCGCCTAGGGTATCCAGTACCTTCTCAGCGGCGAGACCGACTTTAACCGAATCGGATACGTCTACGATCACATGTCCGAAAATCGCCGACGAACTACCGCAATCCTTCAATTCCTCGAGCGTTTTCAGCAAGCCGGATTCTCCTCTCGCGCCGATCATTACGCTTGCCCCTAATTTAGCGAACGACATAGCAAGACCTTTTCCGATCCCGGCGGATCCGCCGGCGATAAAGATTTTTTTACCCTGAAACGGAGATGGATTCATCGGTTCTTTCTTCCTTTAGCCCTAGTTGCGCCAGGAACGCTGGCATAGTAGTGATACATATTCTTTATTCTCCATTACGGTCAATTTTAAATACCATAATATAGTAATGTTTCTCGGGGAGAAAGAGTCATACAAGCTCATTCCAACCGAAGATAAGAAGTTGACGCCCATTGCGGTTTCTTGGAAAATTCGCTTCCGTTCTCGCTTGGATCCCCGCTCAAAGTTCGTTTGCGTCCACTAAAAGAAAATTGGGAGAGACTTTTCTTAGCTTTCTTGCGGAGTAGCTTCCGTTATCGGTGAAGGCCTTTTTTTTCCAGACGAAGTTTTCGGCGGAGTCGTTTCCTTTCTGAATCTTACGATAGATATGTTCGGATCTCTTTTCTTTCCCGGAAGCGGCCAAGGTTCTTGCAAGCCAGAGCTCCGCCTGCTGTTTACGAAAAGATGACGATTCCGAGGCAATCGCTTCTTCCAAAAGTTGCACTCCTTGTCTAAACCGATCTTTTTCCAAATGCAGTAATGCCTCCAAAAACAAGAGAGACGGATCATTTACGGCGTATCGACCCGCCAATTGGAGTTCCTCGATTACTTTGTCCAGGTCGGAGGAAGTCGCAATGTCGTTCAATAACATAGCATTTTTATAATGTTTAACCGCTATTCTCGGTTCCGAATTATCCGCCTTACCGTTCTGTGATTGAGCTTTCTGAGGGAGGTTTATGATTTTATGACCGGGGGAGTCCCAACGAATCGGAATTTCAATATACGGGCCGTTGCCGGTCGGCGCCGTTCCCACCGAAATATGGATTTTTTCGGCTTCCGGACTCATGATGACCGATTTTACCGAAGTAATCTGTCTGATAGTCGAACCCATTACCCTTTGAGCGCCGCTTGTCGGATCGATTGAGTCGTTTAACAAATTCTGCAGATCGATTACGCTCGTACCTTTCTTCTTTTGCTCGTCCAAGAGTTGTCGTGCACGACTATACCTACTATGACTGTGATGGTAAAAAACCGGAGCCGCCAACAATTCTCCGTGCTGTAGTCGAGAGCTTAGATAATGATTCGTATTCACGAAACTCTCGGCTCCTTGATTGGAATACGTTACATCCACATCCCCATAGTTGGTTTCTATCACGGCAGCCTTAGGACCTTTTTCCGAATGATTCGTAACTATTGCCCCCCAGGTGGAATTAATTTTGTGGGATCTTGCTATTCTTGCAGCCTCATCTATCGTTTTGGCTTCGGAAATAATTTCATGACCGAAGTCGATTACTCCTAATCCTCCAAAGCCGATTTTTCTATGGAATCTGGTATGAAACGCGATCGTTAAACCGGCTTCGTTGAACGCGGTGATACCCGGAACATCCGCGCCCCGACATGCGATGTAACCGTATCGCAAGCCGTTCGTCGGAGTACAAAACACGATGATCGGTCGTAGGTCCCAAACATCGACTCCGGGAAAATCGAAGTTACGGGCATGGTACAAATTTCCGTCACGGCTTTGGTCTCCCCAAACTGCAACACTCGTGCATGCCGGAACCAATTGCGAGTTCCCCCAACCGGTGATGTGGCCTAACTCGGGAAGAATTTGAATTTTCCCCAAGAGACCTACAGCATTTTGAAATGCGTCCATGGTAAATAGTTCTCTTTCGATTCGGGAAGATTGACCGGCCACCGCTAATGCGGCAAGGGTCCGTTTAGAGAATTCCAAGGGTCTATGCTTCCTCATTTTGCCCTGTAGTACTTTTACGAAAAGAGAGGTGACTCCCTTAGCCAAGGCATTCCGACTTCCCCTAGGCATACTGCCTAAGAGCAAGTTTTGAGCCATGGCAGGATAGAAATCGAAGATCGGTTCGAACTGACCTATAACGTTCATGATTTCGCCGAACTGTCGGCCCATTTCCTCTTGGGTTCCTTTGAGCTGTAAAACTGCCAGTGGGTGCGTCTGTTGCTGATTCATATTCTTAGGATATCATCAGAGATACGTATATCGACCGCTCCTATAGGTTAGGGCGTTCTATCCTATCGGATAGGACATTTTCTTTGCCCATCGTTCCTGCTTATTTTTTAAATTGTCGGATTTGATCCGATTTCCAAGTTCGAGAAGGATTTTTCGGCTTATATCGTTCCAAGAACGGCAAAAAGATATGGAAGAGGAATGATTCCTGAGGATTCATTGAAAAAGAACAACGGTATGGAATTCATTCACTACGGCTTAAAAACGATGATCTACTTCGGAGCGGGGATTTCATTTCTCTATGCATTCCTCGAGATCGTTAAGCGAAACTCTTCCAGCAAATTATTAGTGTTAGTGATGTTTTTAACCGGAACAATTCTCATTCGGTACGGTTGGTACTCCGATTCGAAACATACGGAGAATCCGTATTTATTTCTATTTCTTCACACTAGCATAACTCTCGTCGGTCCTTTGATTTATCTTTACGGAAGTTCCCGCCTTCACAAATCCTTGGACGAAAACGTCGGCCTCCGAAATCTCGCGATTAAATACGGCGCTCATTTTTTTCTTCCTTCTTTCGTTGCCATTTCCGAAATTTTCTATTTTCAAAAGGATTCTATAGAATTGCGATACCTAGTTCGGCAAAGTGCGGTTCAATTCGATTGGGATTTAATACATTTCGGGACGCTAATCGCCTGTGTTCAAGTCTCCGTGTATTCTTTATTCTGCTTACATATCTATCATAAGATAAGCCGTAGATACGAGATTTACGAGCTTAAGTTGGTTTGGATTATTCTTCTCTTACCGGTGATTGCTAATAGCATGATCGGACCTGCTTTCTTTTTAAAGAATTTTCTTTTATTCGAAATCGGAGCCGCCTGTATAAGTGTAATCGTTCTGATGATGTTCGTTTTGAAGGAAAGATACCCTAGCTTTTTTAAGGAAATCGATCTGGTCATTCAAACCGCCAAATACCAAAATACCAGCCTTCTTCCGAAAGATATTCAACAAGCGGACGAAAGGCTGAAAGAAATATTGGAACGGCAAAAATTCTATCGTGATAGCGAACTTCGCCTAACGGACTTAGCTGCGGGTCTGGGGTTGACGGTTCACCAAACTTCTCGCTATTTGAACGAAATCCATAAAATGAGTTTTTACGAATTAATAAACCATTATAGAGTCAAGGAAGCCTGCAGACTTTTAATCGCCAATCCTAAAACATCGGTGTTGGAGATCGGTTTTGAAGTAGGCTTTAATTCTAAATCTACCTTTAACTCCCAATTCGTAAAAGCAACTGGAATGTCCCCGGCGTTATACAGAAGAAAATTTAACGGAGTCCAAACCGCAGACGTTTGATTTTTAGAAACGAGTTGCGGGTACTATGACTTATGCAACTGCAGTCCAGGCCGGCTACCGACTATGCCCTTATTTTTTGTCAGTAACGCAATCTATCCGATTGAAATCATGTCCGATTGGCTTAAAGTAATCTCCCATGTGAATTCTCTTACTT
Organism: Leptospira inadai serovar Lyme str. 10; assembly: GCF_000243675.2. Taxonomy (NCBI): domain Bacteria; kingdom Pseudomonadati; phylum Spirochaetota; class Leptospiria; order Leptospirales; family Leptospiraceae; genus Leptospira; species Leptospira inadai. Next base: position 190,250 of record NZ_AHMM02000016.1, read on the forward strand.
ACGTGATCGATGCTCTTCGTTCCTCAATGCCGGACTTTCCCTTAAATTTCGGAGTTCCGTTTATCTCCTCGTTTTTGGTAGTTCTTATCGGCGGGAGATTATACAAAAGGGTGGGGGCATAAACTTTTTTTTATTCGTCTTGAACTCTTTTCATATGCGTCCCTATTTACTTATAGGAATTTCCATCAGTTTAAATTCTTGGAAAATAACAAAAAAATGTGGCCTTTCCATTATAAACTATAAAAATCGGGCGATCCGGGGTCAAATACGGATATATTTTGTAGTCGTTTAGCAATAAGGACTCAATTCCGACTTTGCGAGCCAGTTAAGACGTATCCAAATAATTTTTTCTTTTACTGGACCGCGAAACTCTAAAAAGGCTATTCGATCTTTATCAATTCAATGGAGACGGGAAAAAGATGAACTTGGCGGATTTGGCCAGTAAATTAATCGAATATGAAAGCCGCACCTATCATGATCAAACCGGAAAACCGATCATCGATCTCGATAATAAATTCGCTATTTTTGGAATTCGAGGTTATACGCTCCCGAATAACGTTTTAACGAAGAATGACGATAAAATTAACGCCTATAACGACTCGCTGATTCTGCTCAGAAAAACGACCCAATTGGAATGCCATTCGTACAATGCTACGTTAGATCCCGGATTGACTTGGTTACGAATGGCAATGAATCCGTTAGGAACCGCGCGATTAAAAGAAGGTCTCTATAAATATAAAATCGGGATTCACCGAGGACATCCCGCGTTGAATCAAGACTCTCAGGTTACGGTCCAAAGATACAAGGAGCATTCGGATCAATCGCCCTGGGTTTCCTGGAAAGAAGAAAAACCGAGCGTTTTCCAGACGGGTTGGTTCGGCATCGATATTCACGCTAAATCGACTCCGTCGGAAGAGGTAAATGCCGCCAGCGCCGGATGCAGCGTAGTGGATAGCACTTGGGAAGGGTCGCTTTGGAAGGAATTTTTCGGTTTTATCCAGTCGGTAAAAGCTACGCAATCGTTTTACTACTATTGCGTGTTAGACCAAGCAACTGTGGACGGTTTAGTCCAATGAAATTCTGAGAAAGTATTAATTTCAGTCCGGGATCGATAATTTTTTGATAAGGAATAAAGTTTTCGCGTTGCGACTCAAATTTGGAATTTTGATCATCGCACGCGTAGGCCTTGACGCGAACCGGCATAAACGGCGGATTACGGTAAGCGATCAATTAACCCCATCCCATAGCGTTTGAAAAAAGACTTTCAAAATCTTGTGTTGAATGGGAGGCAGGCACCCCTTCGAAAAGAGTACGAAGGACGGCATAGGGATCTCTTTTGTTAGCGATAGCGGTTTGAACGATAGAAAAAAAGAAAGTGCTGGCCTCAGCTCCGTCAGGGCTGCCTGAGAATAGCCAATTCTTTCGTCCGATTACGAAGGGCCGAATTCCATTTTCGACAAGATTGTTATCGATATAAAATTCTCCATGAGAAAGATAAATCGTCAATCGCTCCCATTCGTTTAAGGTATAGCGAATTGCCTCGCCGATCGGACTCTTTGGAAGGACTTGAGAATAGGCACTGTCTAAGAATGTTTTTAAATCATCCAAAATAGGTTTTGATTTTTCTTCCCTGATTTTTTGAATCTTTGAAAATAAACACAGAGAGTGAAGTTTTTGTTTTCGAATTTCTTTTTCGACCGCGTAGACCTCTCATACACTTGTTATGACATATTGCAATACGATCTTCTTCCGACTGCCAGACCGAGTAAAATTTCCTTCTCGCGTGCGCGAAGCATCCTCCATGAAGCACTCCTTTCCAATTTCTAAAATTGGAATCATAGCTACTAAAAGCGTCGGTCTGAATACAACCCTGGTATCGATTCAAGAATTTCGGGATGAACTCCGCAGACCTTGTTTCTCTATAAAGATAAAGTAATACCGGTTTATCCGGATGACCTCCTCGAAACAGCCACATATACGACTTAGTCGTATTGGATCTGTTCGGTTCTTTCATTACTTGAAGCGTAGTTTCGTCTATCCCGATCAAAGATCCTTCGAGTAACTGTTGTTTTAAAATAGAAACGAATGGCTTGCACTTCTCATACACTTGTTTTGTCCAATTGCACATCGTTNAACGGGGCAATT